>CAYLRS010000299.1:0-2629 GCA_964385895.1 uncultured Dehalococcoidales bacterium | reverse complement strand
AAACGCCATGAAACTCGCGCTGGAGCAGTTGCAGAATCAGCCCGATTTTCTGCTCATCGATGCGGTAATTCTGCCCGGAATCCGCACTCCACAGAAAGGTATCATCAAAGGGGACCGCCTCTGCCTTTCCATCTCCTGCGCCTCGGTGGTCGCCAAGGTGACGCGTGACCGCATCATGATAGAACTCGATGCTGAATATCCGCAGTACGGTTTTTCCAAGCACAAGGGCTACGGCACCCGGAAACACCTGGAATGCCTGCAAAGCTACGGTTCATGCAAGGTGCACCGCATGACCTTCGCCCCCGTAAAGGCATTATCGAGAATAATATGAAAAGGCAAGATTTGGGTTCGCTCGGCGAGAAACTGGCCTGCAAGGAACTTAAAAAGGTGGGATACCGCATAATAGAAAAAAATTACCGCTGCCGTCACGGAGAAATAGATATAGTGGCCATCAAGAACAATTTCCTGGTATTTATTGAGGTGCGTACAAAGACAGGAAAATCCTTCGGTTCCCCCGAGGAATCAATCACCGGCCGGAAGAAAGAGAAATTGATCTCAACAGCCCTGGATTATCTAAATGCCCATCAGAACTTACCAGAGAACTGGCGTATAGATTTCGTCGCTATTGAGATAGACCCCCAAAGTGAAAAGCCCAGTCGCATAGAGATAATTGAAAACGCGGTTAGTTAATAGATTTACAGGTGGCCGCTATACCTGAAACTATGTGCGATACCAGGCAACTACGTCAGCATACCGCCATGCGGTTATCTACTCTTCCAGCGCGCCCATAGCTATACAGCTATGCGCCATGGCCCCGCCGGCCCTCATGGCCACCGCCACAAATATCGCCTCGGCCAATTCCTCGTCGCTTGCCCCCGCCTTTTTGGCTCTTTTAGTGTGCCCCTCGATGCAGTACGGGCACTGCGTTATGTGCGCGCAGGCCACCGCCAGCAGCTCCTTGGTTTTCACATCCAGGCTGCCCTGGGCAAAGACCTTGCTGTCGAGATCGAGAAAGGCTTTCATCATCTCCGGCTTGAGAGTGAACATCTTAGCCGCTTTTTCAATTGCCTTTTTCCCATAAAAATACTCTTCCATTGATTCCTCCAATTACTTGTTAATAAGAAAACTATATTAAAGTCTTAGCCTTGTACGCGAGATGATCTCCCGCTTGGCAGAGTCGGGCAGGTCATCAAAATAGGCGCAGTAGCCCGCCACCCTCACCACCAGCCCCGGGTACTTACCGGGATGGCTGCGGGCATCCTGGAGTAAGTCGGGGTCGTGCACATTGAGCTGCACCTCCATGCCCCCCTTCTCAAAGAAACCCCTGACCAGTGCTCCAAGTATGTTCAGTCCCTGCTCACCGGCTACCGTGGCCGGGTCGAAGCGCAGGTTCAGCGCGTAGCCGTTAGGTGAAAGCTCCGGGTTAATGCAGGCAACCGAGTTGAGCAGAGCGGTGGCGCCCAGCCTGTCACGGCCATTGCAGGCCCCCAGGCTTGCGGCGAAGGGTTCACCGGCGCGGCGTCCGCTCGGCAGTGCGCCTACCAGCTTGCCGAAAGCCACGTGGCAGGTAACCGAGTAAAAGCCGGGAACGTACCTGCCGCCGCGTGTATTCCTGTGTTTCGTGAGAGCAGAGTAGAAAATATCCGCTACCGTGCGCGCGTAGCCATCCGGCAGCGGATCGTCGTTGCCGAACTTGGGCGCGTTTACCAGCTCCGCATGCAGCTCCGGGTATCCCTTAAAATCATGGCGCAGGGCATCGAGCGCCTGCTCCATGGAATATTTTTTCTTACTGAAAACCAGCTCATCAAGGGCAGCCAGCGAGTCGGCCACATCGGCAAGGCCCACGCCCTGCACGCCGCTCGAGTTATACAGTGCCCCGCCGGCAGTAATATCCCTGCCCGATTCGATGCATCCCTCAACCAGCATGGACGAGAACGGCGTGGGATGGTAGTCCCGGTTCCCTTTCTCAACCACCTGCAGGTGACCTACCAGCCTGTCCACCATGTGATTAACCTGCGCTTTGAACGCTTGAACCACCTCGTCGATGGATTTGTAGCTGCGGGCATGCTGAGTTTGAAGCCCGGTCCGCGGCCCGCCGCGGAACTGTCTGCCACGGTTGAGCGCGAACTCCAGCAATATCGGCAGGTTCATCAGCGCCGCGTCGGTGGAAAAGAAGCTCTTGCCCGGCAGCGCCAGCTCCACGCAGCCCACCACGGCATAGTTCCTCGCTTCTTCCAGGGGATACCCGTTGGCGACCAGCGATTTTATAGCGGCTTCATCGCTGAATATAGCAGGGACAGCGTTGCCCTTTCTGGCAGCATCGAAGACGCGGTTAAAATATTCCGGCGGCGAGCCGGCATGCACGCGCGCCTGGTAATTGGGATCGCGCAGGCCGGCCTCCTCCATTACGTCCAGCAGGATATAGCTCAGGCCGTTGGTGGCGTCTTTACCTTCACGGTCAATGCCGCCTATGATAGCAGCCTGCACCACCAGGTAGCCGCCGTGGTACTGGCTGACTTTTTCCGACAGCAGAAATACGTGCTCGGTCGCCTTGGCTGAAAAGCACAGCAACAGATCTTTCGCCCTCTCGGGAGTCATCCTCCCCTCTTCGAGGTCCTTTTTATAGTAG
>CAYLRS010000298.1:0-2637 GCA_964385895.1 uncultured Dehalococcoidales bacterium | reverse complement strand
AGCAGCTCATGCACACCGGCGGTCTCCACACCCGGCACCCAGTACTCCAGCAGCGGCGGGAATGAGGCCTTGTCGATGGCGCAGATGCAGGCCAGCAGGTTAACGCCGTGCTTCTCACGGACGTACCTGACCGCGTTGGCCCGAGGGAAGCCGCCGCGCAGGCGCATCTCCATGTTCTCATCCGGGCCCAGCCCGGCGCCGCTGCCGCAGCAGAAGGTGCGCTCCCGGATGGTGTTCTCCGGCATCTCGTAGAAATAGTTACATGTATTCTTGATGATATAACGAGGCTCTTCGAAAAGCCCCATCGACCGCGCCGGGTTGCAGGAATCATGGAAGGTCACCTTCCACCTGTCATTCCTCGCCGGGTCGAGCTTTAATTTGCCGTTATATATCAGGTCAGCGGTGAACTCGCAGATGTGGACCATTTTAGTGGATTTCGCGTTATCAAATTTAGTTCCAGTCACGGGGGAAACGGGCTGCTCGAGGAAGCTTGCGGGGCCGTTGAAGGTATCCATGTACTGATGCAGGACGCGCCACATGTGGCCGCACTCGCCGCCCAGTACCCATTTGACCTTCAGCCTTTTAGCCTCTTCATATATCTTGGCATTCAGGCTTTTAGCTAAATCGGCCGAATGGAAGAGCCCGAAGTTGCCGCCTTCCGAAGCGAAGGTGCTGAAGGTGTAATCCAGCCCGATCTCGTGGAAGAGCATCAGGTATCCCAGCAGGGTGAACCAGTGCGGCTGCGCAAAATAGTCCGCCGAAGGCGTGACGAATAATATCTCGGCGCCCTTCTTATTGATGGGCACGTCCACCCTGATCCCTGTGATATTGAAGACCTCATCCTGTGCGAACTCCAGGCTCTGCTTGAAGGCGTGCGGCGGTATGCCAAGGTGGTTGCCCGTACGGAAGGAGTTTGAGGCCGGTGTCACGACCCACTCGGTGGAGCATCCCACCAGGTTGAGCAGCTCCCGGCCCAGCATGGTGATCTCGCAGGTGTCTATGCCATAGGGACAGAAGACCGAACAGCGGCGGCACTCGGAGCACTGGTAAAAGTAGTAGTACCACTCCTTGATGATCTTCTCGTCCAGCGGCCTGTCGCCCCCGAGCCTGCCGAAGATTTTACCGCCTACTGTGAAATACCTGCGGTAAACCGACCTTATCAGCTCGGCCCTGAGCACGGGCATGTTTTTAGGATCGCCCGAGCCGATGAAATAATGGCACTTGTCGGCGCAGGCGCCGCAACGGACGCAGATATCGAGGAAGAGCCGCCAGGAGCGGTACTTATCCAGGCGGTCCTTCATGCCGTCCAATATTATTTGCTTCCAGTTGGGCGGCAGCTTCCAGTCCGCGTCCTGCGGGTTCCACTGGCGCGGGTTGGGAAGCTGGAGCATCTCCTGGTTCTTCAAGGGCGCGGAATAGCAATAGCTGCCCCTCCTGAACTCTACCTCCGCATCCATCCAGTCCTTTTGCGGAGGCCTGTAATCGATGTTTGCCATCTCCCCGGGCTTCACTTGCTTATCTGCCATGTTTACTCCGCGGCCGCCTTATCTATTTCTAAAGGCAATCCTGCCTTTTTCATAGGCTCCCTGAACTCGTCCTCGTATTCGGCGTAAGTATGCACCCTGACCGGGCGGCTCCAGGGGTTGACGCGGCGGCTCACGCGGCTGTCGTTTTTCAAATTACGTGTGGGGCTGAGCAGTATGCCCGGCGCGTGCATCATCTTGCTGAAGGGGAAATAGCCTGTTAATATGCAGGCCAGGAAAAGGTGAATGTAGAAAGGCAGGCCGATGCCGGCGGGTACGGAGGGACTGAAGCTGATCATGCTGACGGCCAACTCTTTTACCGCCACCAGGTCGACCTTGAAGACCGACCTCATTAAAACACCCGAGATGATTACTCCCAGTAAGAGCAGGAGGGCGAGGTAATCCGCAGCGAGGGATATATATTTTATTTGAGCGAATACCACGCGGCGGAAAAACAGGTAGGTCAGGGCGATGAGTATGACGAAGTCGGTGATGAACAGCGCTGGCAAAGCAAGCTGGAGGACGCCGTCGATATCTGAAATGAAGAGCACCGGCGGAAACACGGGCTCGGTGAAGAAGCGCAGGTGCCGGAAGAGTATGACCAGCAATGACCAGTGGAAGGCCAGACCTCCCAGCCAGAGCCACCGGCTGCCGCCGTAAACCAGCTTCTGCGGACCAACAAACTCGGCCCTGCTATTACGGAACAGCGAGCGGAAGAAGAATATCTCCAGCGCCATCCTGCCGGCAACGCTCCAGTAGTTACGCGGGCTTTCCAGGCTATTGTCTTTTATCCACGGCAGCGATCTCTCCTGGCCGCAGGTCGTGGGTATATTGAAGGGGACGGGCGAGGCCGCCCAGCGGACTATGCGGTAGATAAAGCCGAATATGAACGCGGCCGCTGCCAGGTAGGGCAAAATGACCATAAATACGATCTGCGATGCCGGAACCGCAAGTGTCACCAACGGAAACAGGACGAGTAACGTCACCACTGCCAGGGGATAGAGTATTTTAACTGCGCTGTTCATCTTTTCCTTGAGTCACCACGAGCCGCCATTTACAATGTCATTAGTATAAGAGTTGATGACTCCTGTCTATAATAGTTTGGTACGGACAA
>CAYLRS010000297.1:0-2652 GCA_964385895.1 uncultured Dehalococcoidales bacterium | reverse complement strand
CGAAATATGCCAGCGTGTTGAAAAAATCGAAGCAAACCGCTTTGATCATGGTTGATATAAAATTATCTTTTGGCAGCTTCCGTATGTCAATATACAGGTTTCAGGCGTCTTTACCAGATGTAGTCTCCAGCCTGGGTTTCAAGCCCCATTTGAGCTTGGCGTACATCATGGCGGATGCCAGTATCATGGTTATTGCGTTCCATAGTATAACTGAAAAGAGCCCCAGCAGGATGCCATAAATGAGCCAGCAAATTATGCCGGCCACCCACATACATAAAAAAGAAAGACTTATTTCATAGGCGGTCTTCAACCTGAACAGCCGCCATATTTGCGGTATCAGGCCGATATTACCCAGCGCGCCGCCGACTATACCCAGTATCTCCTGCCAGTTCATCAAAGCCTCCGTAATTCGAATTTAAATATAGTAGGTGATACCAATTATATAGTATTTTGGATATCGTAGGGGTGGGTC
Organism: uncultured Dehalococcoidales bacterium; assembly: GCA_964385895.1. GTDB lineage: Bacteria > Chloroflexota > Dehalococcoidia > GIF9 > UBA5629 > CAYLRS01. The sequence continues at coordinate 2,180 of CAYLRS010000297.1, read as the reverse complement.
TTGACATAGATTATCCGAGTTTCATATCATGCTACGGACAAAATGAAGTTAACCGTCATCGATGCCTTAAGCCTGAGTGACGCCTGGTACCAGTGTCTGCAGAAGGCGCTTTTCGAAGGCAGAGAATATGTGATTGAACAGGGGAGCTTCGAAGGCGTGCGCCGCAGGGAGATCGAGCTGGTCGCAATTAATATCAGCAAGCCAGGTATCAGGCCACTCAGCCCTGACGTACCAACGGGCGTGCCGTTGCCGACTACCGACGAGGTTATCGAAGAGTACATGTCCTACCTGATGACCCCCCACAGGGAGGAGAACGAGGAATATACCTATGGTGAGTTCCTCGCACCACAGATAGAAGAAATCATCAGCAGGTACAAGAAGGGCTATGATACCAACCAGATGTGCATGTGCGTGGGCAGCAAGGACAGTATTTACCAGACAGACCCGCCGTGCCTGCGGCTTGTTGATACACGGGTGCAGGACGGCGCTTTGCATTTCATGCTGTATTTCAGGAGCTGGGACCTGTGGGGTGGCTTCCCCACCAACCTTGGTGGCCTGCAGGTCTTAAAGGAGTATATCGCAAACGAGATAGGTGTGGAGGATGGTGAGATACATGCCTTCAGCAAGGGGCTGCATCTCTACGAGCATGCCTGGGACCTTGCCAAGATGGTGCTCAGGATGCCGCTGGAATAAAAAAATTCTTAGTCCTGGTTCACTGATTCCACGTGTAGCCGTTATTGCGGCTGTGCGAGAAGGCGCTTTCGGTACCGCTGGTACCTGCATAAGCCATGTTGCCGTCCGTGGACCAGCCGACCCTGGCATCTCTTTGTCCCGTGGGTGGTTTTTGACTGGGCTGCCAGGTGGGGTAGTTTGATGTCGGATTGGCCGTGAAATAGGTCTGTATCTGGTAGCAACCGCCACCGGATATACATTTCGCAGCGCCCGTAAGGAGCTTGCCACGGCCGATCGTACCGTAATAAGCAATAGTTGATATCAGCTCGGGAGCATTCATACTATAGGGCTGGAAATCGACGATGTGGTACACGCCCTGGGATGGGTGGTTCTTGCTCCACGAGACAAATACATGGCGGGAGTACGGGTTACTACCGTTGTAATCGGCAGGCAGGGTGATATCAGCGTAATTAAGAGGAGTGCCGGAGGTACCCGAACCGGGCTTGCATAGCTCAACTGGGTAGCCTGTCAGCGAATTCCACACAGTATTGACGGAACCGAGATCCCTTAAACCTGCGAAAAGGTACGTCTTAGTCGGACTCGAGGCAACGCATAATAAAGTCCCGTCAGCAGCGTAAGAAGGCGAGAACTTGATAGCGAATATGTCAGCATTGAGCCAGCCGCTGACGCCGCTGCTGGCATCAAACCAGCCGCTGGGGAACCTCGTGAGTATATTTATATAAACTCTGCCATTCGCCATGCCTGACCATGTTCCCACTGCTATATCACGCCTGGGAGCGCCATAATCAGGTGAAATACATATGCTCCTGACGGCCTGCCCGGCCCCAATTGTAGAGGAAAGCCCCAGGACGCTGAAAGTGGCACCATAATCATCCGAAATAAGGACTTCCCTTCCGTTGTCCGTAGCTATAGCAACCAGGCCCGGATCGTCCGGCGCCACAGCTATATCAACCCAGAGGGGGCCTCCGCCAACCTTGCCTGTTATATCTGTCAAGCCCATACCTGCGGTGTCGGAGCGGTAAAGTCGTGAATTCAGGGAATCCAGTGCATAGAGGGTCGCACCATCGCTACCTACCACTATGCGGCTGACGTCACTGCCAATTAACAGAACACCGCCCGTGCCACCGGGCACGATAACGGGTGCTGCCTGCCCGGGCGGTACCTCTGCGATTGTATAGCTCTGGCTGGCAGGGGTACGCTCGATGTTGCCGTTTTCATCCTGCGCTTTTACATAAAACGTATAATTTCCTTCGGCAAGGTTCTTATATGTCCTGCTGGTCTCGGGTGTAAAAGGGGAGTAGTCGCGGTCGTATCCATCAAGATAGCTGGAGAAACTCAGTTTTAACGCAGAATTACTATCGTACGCACCCGCCCATTTGAAGGTGATGGTATTGTAGTTTATCGTTCCGCTGGGACCCTCAGTTATCATTGTCTCTGGTGGCTGGTTTATGCTGGACGTCATGATAGGTGGTGGAGTGGCCGGGGGT
>CAYLRS010000296.1:0-2697 GCA_964385895.1 uncultured Dehalococcoidales bacterium | reverse complement strand
ATAAGATACTCAAGAACGCTGATGCTAAAATGAAAAAGGCCGTTGAGGCTTTGGCTAAAGAGCTGGCAGGCATCCGTACAGGGCGTGCCTCCCCCGCACTTGTTGAACACATAAAGGTAGACTATCAGGGCATCGTAACTCCCCTAATCCAGCTGGCTTCGATATCTGTTCCCGAACCCAAGATGATCCTGATTCATCCCTGGGACCGCAGCATCATAAACAATATCGACAAGGCAATTCTCAAATCAGATCTGGGACTAAACCCTGTCAACGACGGCAATGTAATCCGCATTCCTATCCCGCCTCTAACCGAGGAGCGCCGCAAAGAGCTTATTAAAGTAGTACATAAACGCCTCGAAGATTCTCGTATACACATCCGCAATATACGCAGGGAAGCCATAGAAGAACTCAGACAGGCGGAAAAAAATAAAGAAATCTCCCAGGATCAAAATACGCGCGCCTCAGAACAATTACAGAAGCTCACCGACAGTTTCATTGAAGCGGTCAATAAAATCGGCAGAGAAAAAGAGACGGAAATCCTCGAAGCTTGATGCGACTGGTGGATTTGAGAGGACAGATGTATATAGATGTCCTGCTCCGGGCAATACCCAGTTATACTGTAAGTGATTAATAACTTAATAATCTTCGTCTTTCCATTTACCGAGTTACCACCATGGTTATAAGAAGGATTATCACAGGTGTATTAATTGCCATATTTGTAGCTTTCATAATATGGTTCGGTGAGCCCTGGTTTACTATCGCAGCCTGCCTGGTCGCTGCTGTAGCTACTTTTGAATTCTACAGGATGGTAAAAACTGAGCATGCGCAGCCGCTGAGTTATTTCGGTATCGCCTGCTCAGTCATTTTCATCGCCAACGCCTACTATATCGCATACGCCCCCAGCCCATATCCCTGCACTTTTTCAATATTGTTCGCATCCATTACCGTAATCCCGCTGATATGGGTTTTATTCAGGCGCAATAAAGACAATTCATTTATTAACTGGGGTTGGACATTAGCAGGGATCCTGTATATCGGTTGGTTAATGTCTTTTTATGTCCTCATCCGATCGATGGAAAACGGCATTGGGTGGGTGTTATTAGTCCTGTCCTGTACTGCATTATGCGATGTATTCGCCTATGCCGTTGGCAGTACCGTTGGCAAGCACGCCCTAGCCGCATCGGTAAGCCCGGGCAAAACGTGGGAAGGAGCAGCCGGAGGATTGGCAGCTTCTATAGTTTTCGCTCTCATTGTAAGCACCTTGTTCAATTTGCCTTTGAGCTACTGGCAAATGATAATAGCGGGTATTATAATAGGTATCTTTTCCCAAATAGGAGATCTGGTGGAGTCACTTCTGAAGAGGAATATGAAAGCTAAAGACACAGGCCATTTGCTGCCCGGTCATGGTGGTATTCTGGATAGAATAGACAGCCACTTATTAATTGCGCCCGTAGCGTATTACCTTATAGTTCTACTAATCAATCAGGGTTGGCTATCGAGATAACCTCGCTCTGCTTATTGAAATTACCGCAGCTACGAGATTTGATTCCCGACAGCCAACCCTTTCGATTGTCGTTTGTCTTGTCTTAACTAAATACTGATGTCGCCTTTCTTAAGCGTCTCAGTGGGCATGAACTGCTTGATGCCTGTTTTCTTTGATACTGCTTCACATCTTTCAGCCACCTTTGCCCAGCCCATACCCTTGGCAAGGGCGAATGGGCCAAATATTCCGCCACCGCCATTTACCATGGCCAGGTCGATCTCGGCGGCGCCTTTAATCACGCCGGCCTCAATGAGCTTGGTGCCTTCATTTACCTGAAGGCAGATAATATCCATAGGATCAAAATTAGGATCAGCCTTACTCATATCGATCGTAGGTCGTGCACCCCCTGGCCAATCGAAAATGCCTTTGCCGGTCTTTTTGCCAAGTTCACCAGCTTTAATCTTCTTTTCAAGATAGCTGCGCGGTGCATATTCCGCTGAAAGCACTTCGGCAAGATACTTCTGTCCGTGCTCCATTATATCGAGCCCAACAAAATCAAAGGTTTCATATGGACCCATGGGTATACCAAGGGATCTAACTTTGGCATCTACAGCCTCAGGATTGACCATCCCCTTATCCAACAATTCAAACATGTATAACCCCACCGGGGCGCCAAGTCTGTTATAAACGAAGCTAGGAGTATCTTTTTCAACCCTTACTGCTACCATAGCACCCCTGAAGTTCTTCCATCCTTTAACGAGGTCCGCGCTAACATTCATCGTTTCGTCTGATGTTTTATCGCCACGGATAACTTCAACCAGTAGCATCATGGCCACCGGGTTAAAGAAATGCAGGCCACATACCTTATCGGGCCTCCTGGTGGCGGAGGAGATTTTTGTGATGCTCATATTCGATGTGTTTGAGGCAAGTATTGCATGCTTCGGCGCAAACTCATCGCACTCTTTGAATATCTTCTGCTTGAGATCCAGGATTTCGGGAGCTGCTTCAATCATGTAATCGACATCTTTCACTGCATCCTTCAGTACAATGAATCCAGAGATGTTGCCTATGGTCTTGTCCATAGCTTCCTGGGTCATCTTCTGCTTGGTGACCTGCTTGGCCAGGCTGTCCTTAATCTTTCCGAGACCCTTGTCAACGAATTCCTGCTTGATGTCGTACATGTTGACTTTGTAACCAGCCATAGCGGCAATCTC
>CAYLRS010000295.1:0-2699 GCA_964385895.1 uncultured Dehalococcoidales bacterium | reverse complement strand
AGATGAAAACAGAGCCATATACAGCTACCGAGACCTATACGGATATGGAACCTTACATTACTACAGAGCAGCGCACTGAAACTTTAATCAACCAAGCGGTTGGTTATGGTGGGTGGTCTCAGAGCTTTAAAGTGGACAAAGCAGATACAACGGTATCGATTGAAGTGAGCAACTATGGCAGCGGTTACTACGTGCCGAGGTACGTAATAATCAGTGATAACTATAGCCCCTATTACAACCCCCATTACTGGTCGTCATGGCCCTGGTACTGGGACAGCTATGGCGGTTACGGTGGCGGTCAATCGTGGGCAACAGTCAGGATAAGCTACCCTGAACAGGTTACCAAATACCGACCTGTGACAAAAACCAAGGAAGTTACCAAATACCGGGAGGTACCAACCCAGGTACGAAAAGAGAGAACTGTAACACAATATGTTAAAATGTCTATGTGGGAAAGCATGTTCAGATAAATGCTTTGTGACAATTTGCATGTCATTCACCATAAGATAGAACTATGAAAGAATCTTTAATGGAAATCATCGTATGCCCTGTGTGCAAGGGATCTCTAGAACTAACGGTGAACGAGAAAACCAGCGGTGAGATAATCACCGGTTCGCTTCTTTGTAATAAATGCAATCACCTGTATCCAATTAAGGATAGCATTCCCAACTTGCTTCCGCCCAACATGAGCAGTTAAGTTATTCTTTACCTGGCTTATAAATTGCGCAGGCTTCAGGGGATTCCCATACTTCCACACTGTCTAGCTTCACTGCGCTAGGAAAAAGTGGCACAAGCTCTTCGTATATTTCTGTAGCTATATTCTCAGAGGAAGGATTGACCCTGTTAAAGGGCGGCAAATCATTCAAGCACTGGTGATCATACTTTGAGATCACCTCAGAAAGTACCTTTTTTAATTCAGCGAAATCGAAGGCCAGCCCGATTTTATTTAATTTTGCGATCGCTAACCTGGCAACTACCTTAAACCGGTGGCCATGTAATTTTTCACATCTTCCACCATATCCGCGGATATAATGTGCAGCATCAAAGCTTTTTTCAACCGATACCAGATACATCTTTTCTCCTGTTTAAACCATAATTAATTATGCCCCACTTTTCAACACGCCTCTGCGACTTCAGGTTATCAACCAGCTCCTGAGTAGTTTTATGTAAAATAGGATGGATCAGGTCAGGCGCTATCTCCGCCAGCGGCACCAAAACAAATGCACGCTCATGTAAATGCGGATGCGGAATGTCAAGACCCTGTTTCTTGACCACCTTACCTTCATAAAAAAGAATATCCAGATCTATGCTGCGTGGCGCATTCCAAAATGAGCGTCTCCGGCCCATTTCTTTTTCAATCTCTTTTAATCTTTTTAAAAGCATACCTGGTTCCAGATTAACATGGACTTTGATAACAGCATTTAAAAAATCAGGCTGGTTCTCATATCCTTCGGGTTCTGTTTCATAAACAGATGATAACTTCTTGATTTCAAATTCCTTCGCCATCAACCGGCAGGCATGAAGAATATTTGCATATCGGTCGCCGACATTTGACCCTATCCCAATATATACTTCTTGCACTTTTATATTTCACCACGCACTATTGCATCGCTCATGCGGCACACCAAGGCCATCTGTTTTACGTCATGGACACGAACTACATCAGCTCCTTTACATATCCCTATGGCAACAGTGGCTGCAGTCCCCTCCAGCCTTTGTTCGGCCGGTAGATCAAGTACATTGCCTATCACAGACTTTCTTGATGCACCGATCAAAATAGGCCGCTGTAAGATTTTAAACTCGTTTAATCGTCTTAGTATTTCCAGATTCTGTTGTTGCGTCTTACCAAATCCGATACCGGGGTCAATTATTATATTATTCCGGGTGACTCCGGCATCCAGAGCAATACAAATCAAATGTTTCAAATTGTTTATAACCGATTCAATTATACGTTCTACTTTTTTCCCCCTCTGATTGCTAGTTAAAATTATAGGTACACTTCTTGCGGCGGCCAGTTTCACCAGATCAGGATTCAACCTCAAACCTGAAATATCGTTTATTATGCCTGCACCCGCATCGAGGGCAAGCCTCGCCACATCCGTTTTGTAAGTATCAATGCTCAGAGGCACATTAATCAGTCGTGCAACCTGCTTGAGAAATGGAACCACTCTCTTTAATTCATCTTCAGCAGGTATTGGTGTTGAACCCGGTCTTGTTGACTCTCCACCTACGTCTATAATATCGGCTCCGTCACTTACCATCTGCTGCGCTCTTTCCAATGCAGCCTCTATGTCAGAACACCCATCACCGGAGAACGAATCGGGGGACAGATTGATGATGCCCATCACGTACGTCCGTGTTCCCCAGCGAAATAGGGTGTCTCCACAACGTGTGACGCCGATACTGTTTTCGATATAATCCTTTCCAGACATCTTAATATTTTATTCGTTTCCTAATGCTGAATTATTTTATCGTGTGACTGAAACCAACATTCTTCACATTTAGGAAGGGATAAGCACAATATGTTAAAATGTTAACTCAATTGGCATCAAGACGCGAATAAATTTGGCTGTTAGAGACTGTGAGCCTATGGCTAAAACACTGAGTGAAAAAATATTAAGCGAAAAATCTGGGAGCAATGCACGAGCAGGCGATATAGTTATTGTACCAGTTGACCTCGTATTCATACAGGACACCAC
>CAYLRS010000294.1:0-2706 GCA_964385895.1 uncultured Dehalococcoidales bacterium | reverse complement strand
AAAGCTGAGGGGCTTTCTTAGCCCAGTTCATTGGTCAGCAGTCGCCCGCCGAGGAGGTGGAGGTGGATGTGGGGCACGACCTGTGTGCCGTCGGGGCCGCAGTTAATACAGAGCCTGTAGCCGCGTTCAGCAACACCTTCCTTGCGGGCCACCTGGCTGGCGGCCAGGATAATTTTCCCCATGAGCAACTGATCGGTATCAGAAAGGTCATTTACCGAGGCTATGTGTCTCCTGGGTATGATAACATCATGTACAGGCGCCTGGGGGTGGATATCGCGGACGACTATAATTTCATCGTCGCTAAACACTATGTCCGCTGGTATAGAACCCGCGGCTATTCTGCAAAATACGCAGTCCATGTCAGTCAGCGCTATGTGATGCGGATTGTCTGGCAGGTAGTGGTGCGCTCGATGCCGGCAATCTTGTGGAAATGCTCGGTGATCAGCTTGCCCACAGCATCGACGGAGTCTCCCTCGACTACTGCGATGATGTCATAGGGACCCATTACTGCATCCACGGATTTAATGCCATCGAGCTTCTTAAGCCCGTTGAGGACCGCCTTGGTCTGACCTACCGACGTGGTGACAAGTACATAAGCTTTGGCTGCCATAATACCACCTCCATATCCTCAAATTTTAGCCTATAGCGTTAGCTTTGCGCAACTGCTCCAGATCCGATTTCGTATATCCGGCTGACAGGAGCACTTCGTCCGTGTGCTCACCTGAGTACGGTGCCAGGCTCCTTACCTTCCCCGGTGTATCGGATAGCTTGATGGCTATGCCCGGGTGCTTAACCTTCCCCAATTTGGGATGGTCGAACTCAAGCAGCATCTTGCGGTGGAGAAGCTGTGGATCGGCAAAGACCTCGTCCAGCGTATTAACCTTTCCCGCCGGGACGTCGTGCTTGATGAGCAGGTCGAACCACTCGTCGCGGTTTTTCGTGTGGAATATCTTCTTGAGCTCGTTTTCCACTTCGCTCCATTTAGAGTCATCGGGCTTCTGTATGAAGTGAAGCGGGTTGAAACAATATGGTTTAAGGTCGTCCCTGCCGATTGCCTTGCACAGGTTCTCCCAGAACCAGGGCTCGAGGCAGCCCAGACTGATGAGCTTGCCATCCTTGGTTTCATAGGTCTTGTAATACGGATACGCGCCTGCCAGCGCCCATTCTCCCCGTGGGAATTTGAGCCCGGCAGCGAAATATTGTTGCAGGAAGAAAGTCATCAGCGTGATCACGCTGTCCGTATACGAAATATCGACATACTGTCCTTTGCCGGTCTTTTCTCTGGCGAAGAGTGCTGCCAGTATGCCTACAGCCCCGTGCATGGATGCCCCGGCGAAATCGGCGATGAAGTTGAGCGGGATGGCCGGTGGCTGTCCCGGCCAGCCGATGAGGTTGAGCGCACCGGCTATGGAGATGTAATTGATGTCGTGGCCCGGGTACTGGTTGTAGGGACCGTCCTGTCCGTAGCCGCTGAGTGAGCAGTAGATGATGCGCGGGTTGATTTTTTTAACAGTCTCGTAGTCGGCTCCCATGCGTTTCACCGCGCCGGGGCGGAAGCCCTCTACTATGACATCGGCATCCTTTACCAGCCTGTAAAACACCTTGCGTCCGTCTTCTGATTTCAGGTTGATGCGTATGCTCTTTTTATTGCGGTTGAGCGCGTTAAAGGCAGCGGCAGCTTTCAAGGATTCTGCATCTGCCCCGGCATACAGGCCGGCACCGCGGCCGCTGGTCTTCGGCAGGGCCTCTACCTTGATGATTTCCGCCCCGAAGTCGCCAAGTATCATGGTGCATAGTTCGCCCGGGGGAAGGTGAACCAGCTCGAGTATCCTGATGCCCTCTAAGGCCAGCATGTCTCCTCCACGTTAGTTTTTAGTAGCATGTCCGCTAAATTCGTTAAATAATACCTGCAGGGGATAGGGCAGTCAATAAAAGTGCTGTCATCGCGGGGAGCGCAGCTGATGACGCAAGACGGAAACACGTCATTGCGAGGAGCGCAGCGACGAAGCAATCTGCTGGCACTGTATCAAGCCCCGCATCTTCGATCAGGTGATTGCTTCGTTCCTTTCAGGTATCAAATACTTTTATTTGCTATGGCGCCCAGTCCCATGCCGCGGCGTTTCTTCAGGTAACGATCACGGATAATATAATACACCACCCCTATAATCATCCAACCGATCAGTATCACAAAACCAACCATGCTCTCCATGATCAGCGCAACGATGAAAAAGGCGCCGAAGAGCAGAGCGATGATGGGGATGAGCCAGAGCCAGATTCCTGTAAGTTTGAAGGGGGCTGCGGCATATTTCTCCGGCATCTTTTTGGGGAAGCGCATGGCAGCTATGAGGATGGGAAAGAAGAGGATGATTGAGCCGATAGAGGCCGTGATGGACAATATTTTGAACGAGGATGCACCGACGGGCAGGAAAATCATGGAGAGCACGAACATGATGAGCAGGCCCCAGTGGGGCGTGCCGAACCTTTTGTTCACTGCACCCAGTATTTTGGGGAAGACCTCGTCCTCGGCGAAGACGAGTATGTAGCGGGAGGCGAACATGAAGGTGGCGTTGATGGTGGTGGCCAGCGCCAGCAGTCCCCCTCCCACCGTGAAGAAGAGGGCTAGCCCGGGCGGCATGAAGTAGCCTGCGGGAACGGACAGTGGCTGGTTGGCGCAGACGCTGGACGGCACAGTGCCGACGGTCACCA
>CAYLRS010000293.1:0-2721 GCA_964385895.1 uncultured Dehalococcoidales bacterium | reverse complement strand
TTCGAATCCCGTCTCCCGCTCCACCAAGCTGAGCAGGGAGCCTGCTTTTCAGGTAAGCTCCCCACACAAAGTCGCGCAAAGTCGTAGCCACACCCCCACCGGCCTGTTAAGCTGTCTGCGTAAGGACAGGCAGATGATCACAATCAGCGAGGCGATGTGCCTACCATATATAAAGCTGCTGCCCACCGTCAATAACGATAAATTCACCAGTAATATACCCGGATCTTTCAGAGGCTAAAAAGGCCGCCAAACTGGCGATCTCTTCTGGTTCAGCCAGCCTTCGAATTGCAGCTCTTTTCTTATGGCGTTCCAGAATGTCCGGGGGTAAAGTCAGCATTGGATCTGTAGCAATCGCTCCAGGACAAATCGCGTTTGCCGTAATCCCATATTTCCCTCCCTCCATAGCAAACGTCTTTATCATTGAAATTAATCCGCCTTTGCTAGATGCGTAGCTGACTTGACTTCTGCTGCCCATCAATGCCGTAACCGAAGATATATTTATAATGCGTCCCCATTTCTGCCTCATCATGTTAGGGAACACTTCCCTTATCCAATAGTATGGCCCAGATAAGTTTACATCGATATCTCGTCGCCATTTTGTTACATCCATTTCATACCCAAGGGACAAGTTTGTCGTCAGCGCCGCATTATTGACCAAAATATCTATAGTCTCAAATGCACCGAGGACTTCTTGCACGGCTTCACGTACCTGAGTATATTCACCCTGATCCACGGCTATTGCTAGAGACCTCACGCCCTTGCTTTCAACCTCATTGGCGACGCACTTGGCACCATCACCATTAATATCAGCGCAAATAACATTGGCTCCCTCGTCAGCAAATGTTAATGCGATAGCTCTACCGACGCCTCGCTGAAAGGCAGTTCCAGTGACCAAAGCATTTTTCCCTTTTAGATGCAAATCCACGTTTTTTCTCCTTTATTAGGCGCTCATAATACAGACTTCCGTCTCCCCACTCGCTCATATACCTTTGCAGGCACATCCTTTCGATTTTTATATATGCAGCATTGACATGCTTCCCTGGCCATTTTGTCGGCCGGATTGGACACATACACTGGCTCTCCAATCCAGTCTATCGCCAGCTGCTCCTGTATAGGGGCATGACAGCAATATATAGGGAAATCGGTGGTTTGAAACGTAAGAGTATGAGGTTTTTGAAGCATGGCGAAATTGCATGGGGGACCGTACTTGCCACTTTCAAGCAACAATTGCCCGGCACATCTGGTCCCTTTTACAATGACCTTCTCGTCATCTTCCGTGATCTCCAACGGTTGGCCATGACCTCTTACACCTGCAATAAGCATCTCCACGCGCTTGCGGAAATCCGATCGCTGATGGAGTTCAACCGATGCCTTTAGGTACGTCGCTACCGCCTTTTTCATGGATTCGTACAGCGCGTTTTCTCCGTGGTTTTCGTAGATGTACGTCATTAAGGCTGTCAGCCAGTCTCTGTACAAGTCATGCATAAACATAAACTCCTGGTACATCCGTTTACTCAGTCCCTTCGCCTTTTTCAAATCGCCGCTATCAATAGCCTCATGAATAAGGTCCAAAGTCAAGCGACCCATTTCTTTCAATTCCTGATCCGTAAACACCCTTTTTTTCAACAGCATTCTCCTTCTTTATTATTCAATAGACCCTCTTGTGGCAATTTTCAACAGGACATCGCCCTGAATCAGATGCACATAATATCAATTACTTCGCGCCAAAACGTTGACTATAACGGATAAGCCTATCTATTGCTCTGGCTGCACGTTCAATTGACTGAAATACTGGAATGCCAGATTCCAACAGTCTGGCACGCTCGCACGTTGCGAGATCTTCCGCCTCACCGGTACCTACGTAATGAAATACCGCTACAATCGGTTTATCAATGAAGGATTTTAATCGTATGGCGCAATCTACATAGTAGCGGATAGAATATGCTCTGTCCATTAAAGACCAGGTGTCAAAGGCCACTTGCAGTATCAACAGGTCGATGCCCATGCCCTCAACCACCATCTTGATAGTATCTACAAGTTCTTCGGTACCCAGAATGGGCATCAAGTCGAGCGGATTCGTGAAGATATTGCCGGCTTCTGTCCCGAATATATCCCTTAGCCTTAATCTTAAGTCGGCCGGAATCGGCGGTAATTCCAGCCCGGAGAGAGCACAATCATCGGCAGCTTTTACAGTAGCTCCGCCACCAGTGCCAAAAATCACTGCATTTCGTCCTTTCGGAGGTTTAATATTGAGAAACAGCAAGGTAAGGTCAACAATTTCATCTATGCTTCCGGCTTGAATCGCGCCGGTTTGTTTAAGTAGATGCGGCCACAGTACTTTCGCACCGGACATTGCTCCAGTATGTGACGCTGCGGCGCGGGTCCCTTCTTCGGTATCTCCGGCCTTAAAGATGATGACCGGTTTGGTTTCTGAGGTTTCACTCAATAGTCTAATGAATCGCCTGCCATCTTGTACGCCTTCTATGTAGGCAGCTATAATTTTTGTGTCGGCGTCTTTGGCAAGGTATTCTAATAGATCAGACTCGTTTACATCGATTGCATTGCCGTAGCTGACCACTTTGCTGCAATAGATTCCGGCATTTGCGGCCTTGCGGACAAAGTAAATAGCGTTTCCGCCACTCTGTGAGATGAAGCCCACTTCTCCTGATGTCGTTGGAAATCCGGGCTGATTCGGCAAGTCCCGCGCAAAAGATAAACCCG
>CAYLRS010000292.1:0-2721 GCA_964385895.1 uncultured Dehalococcoidales bacterium | reverse complement strand
TGTTTCGTGCCAGGTAGCTAGATACCGTTTTAAGGTACCTCGCACCATCGCGTTAGTTAATAACCCAATAAACGAAAAGATATTCAAAGAACTGGGCGTAGATGCTACGATTTCCGTTACCAACGCTATTCTCGAGCACGTGGAGCAGGAGATACCCGCTCACCCGCTGATTCATCTGTTGACCATGAGCGGTCATATGGAAGAGGTCGTGGAATTGATTATTTCCAATGAGTCCCCCGCGCTTGGCAAATCCATAGGCCAATTGCGGCTGCCTGCAGATACCACGATCGCCCTGTTATTGCGTGATGGAGAAAAGCCCAGGATACCTGACATTGAGACTACGTTTAAAGAAAACGACCGCATCATAGCGCTAACAACTATAGACAGCGAGAAGATACTGGAGAAAGCCCTGTTGGGCTGATCAACCCTGTTATAATAAGTCAGGATCCCTATCCGCAAGTCAACGGCAATCAGATCAGGCCGGCTAAACATGTTTTAAGTTTCTTATATGTTTCCGCCAACGCCTCAGACAGTACCCTGGTATCCGCTACGACAGTCATAAAGTTATGATCTCCGTTCCACCTTGGGACGATATGGGTGTGTATGTGACCCTCAATTCCGGCGCCCGCAACCCTGCCAAGGTTCATCCCGATATTAAACCCAGCCGGTTTCACTCCGGCTGTTAAAAGTCTTACGCATAACTTGACCAGATCCAGGTGCTCTTTTGATTCACTGTCATCGATGTCGGTCAGGTTTCCGATGTGGCGGTATGGCGCCACCATGAGGTGCCCCGGCGTATAGGGATAAGCATTCAGGATCATGAAGTTATATTTACCGCGATACAGAATGTAGCTGGACTCATCATCTATTTCTTTAGGTTTATCACATAATATACAACACTTGTCCTTATCGGCCTGTAATATGTACTGTATCCTCCATGGAGCCCAGATCTTCTTCATTTTGTGAATTCCGCATCAAATAGTCGTCATATTGTAGCACGATTATTGACTTTAATGCTTAACATTGATATCTTTGTTTTAATTGGATATGGCGCAGCTTGATCTGGGTTTCTTCACCAGGGGCAATGTCTCGGGAGGCTTCAAAAAAGAAGTTACCGAAGTCCTCACCGACTGTTACAGGCGTTTCGAGCAAAAAGTACCCTACAAGATCGGAGTCTATCTATTTGATACGGAAGAAAACCTTAATAACTACCTGAGGGAAGAGAGGTTCAAGCTAGGTCTTTCTTTTAACACTCTCGATGAGACTTCCGCATGCACCCACGAGGTCTTACGCGGCTTCCCTCGCTTACTGGTATGCAACGACCGGCTTTCCAAGTATAGTAAACAGGCTCGGGCAGGAGCGTTGAGGCACGAGGCCGCCCACACCGTCCTCCATGGTGCGCTTGAATATAACATATATCAAATCCCCGAGGACTGCCGCCATACGGCTATGGTCAAAGGCATTGAACCGGAAAAGCTGGAGGAGGTATTCTTCCAGCTTTCTATGGGGGTTAAGGATTTCGAAGCTACCCGCCTGCTGGTTGAGCATGATTTCATCCAATGCCAGTTTACTTATGCGCTAGAATGGATACAGCCTATCGATGATGATAGAACAGCCTGGAACGTATCACGCACCAACCGCCAGACAAGGTTTGTTTATGAAAGTGCGTTGATGAGGCCGATACTATTTACAGATCCCCTGCTCTCCCTGCCTAAATCAAAGAAGGTCCCACTCGAAGAACAGATCCAGCTCAGCGCCCGGATTGAACAAATGATAGCCATCCTCGGGGAAACAGAAGAGAACAAGGTCTTACAGGCTGCGGGAGCGATAATAGGGGTACTGGCTGAAGATACTCATAAGAATATAGATGCGGCATTCCGTCAGTTGATAACAATGATTTGAACGCCGATGAGATGGTTTAGCAGCCTCATGGGCAGTAATAATTATTAAAGCCTATTTTCGCGCATATACCTTTTTAACTAAATCATTTTTTAGCTTATAATTTGGGTGCATTCATAAACTATGTACACGCAATCGAGCTATTATAAGTCTATAAAGCTGGATGAACGCATTTACTGCTACATCTGGCAGGGTATGGGTAACAATTGCAATACATGCGTATTTCCCAACATACTCAAGGGTGATCATCCCCATGTAATTATCGACCCGGGTCACCTCATTAACGAATCGAGGGAAGAATGCTTTGCCAACCTGGAAAAAGCAATGGCGGCGGATAAAATCAAGGCCGAGGACATCGGACTGATAATCAACACGCACAGTCACCCCGATCACTGTGAAGCCAACGAATACGTTATCGGGAGAAGCTCCGCAGCGGTCACCATGTCCCAGGAGGAAGATGCGTTCAGGACAACCATTGGTGAAAGGCTTTATAAAATGTTTGCTATCAAGTCGCCGCGTTTCACTCCTTTCTTTTATTTAAAGGAGGGAAATCTTGATCTTGGCAAAGATGGGTTTCAAGTGCAGGTCTTGCTAACACCCGGCCACTCCCCGGGCTCAGTGTGCCTTTATTTGCCTGCCAAGAAGATCTTAATCACAGGCGACGTGGTATTTTTTATGAGCGTCGGTCGGACTGATTTCCCAGGTGGCAATGCCAAGCAACTCAAACACAGTATCGACAAGCTCTCTGAGCTAGATGTGGAGTACCTGGTTCCCGGGCATAATACGGAACCCAACGGCGTCATCAAAGGCAAAGAGAAGATA
>CAYLRS010000291.1:0-2751 GCA_964385895.1 uncultured Dehalococcoidales bacterium | reverse complement strand
ATTAACTCGCAGGAGTTAATAGTAAATGGCATTTACCCGCAAACTGCTTGCAATAATCCTTTCATGCTGCGCCGCTTTGCCAGACAGCAGGAATTTTTAGGTTTGATTAAAGACAGTTTCTCCCTGCCCGTTACATTGATGGAACTTGAGGCAGGCGAAATAAAAGGTCTGGGATTATTAGCAAAATCAGGCACCAGGCTATTAGACAAACCTTCAAGACTGAGCGACTACACGCCTCAGGTGATAAAGGCAGTGGAATCAACTTTGAAACACAGTTACAGAAAAACAGACCCTGATATAAAGAAGCTCTTAGTGCCCCAGAATGGCCACAGAAGGACGATATTTTTTGCGGGCAAGGGTGGGGTCGGTAAAACATCAGTTGCGGCGGCAACAGGTCTCTGGGTAGCAAGGCAGGGATATAAGACGTTGCTGCTTACCACAGATCCAGCATCACATCTCGGGCAGATTTTAGAGCAACTGAGCACCGATAAACCAACCATGATAAAAGGAGAGAAAAATCTATGTCTGGCGCATATTGACGGGACAAAGGCAGCACAGGAATATAAAGAAAAAGTGCTTGCAGAAGTGCGTCATAAATACGATAAGGCGAGAGTTACAGCCATCGAAGAAGAACTGAATTCACCCTGTACCGAGGAGATGGCAACCTTTGAAAAATTTATTGAATTTGCCACACGCAAGGACTTTGAGGTGATAATAATTGATACAGCCCCGACCGGGCATACGCTCAGGCTGCTTAAACTGCCGGTTGATTGGAGCAAACAGCTGGAAATAAAGATATTCACAACTACTGAAGATACCGAGGCAGATAAAGTTACCAAAGCCAGGTTTAAGGAAGTCATTGAAATGATGCAGGATATAAATCAGGCCACTTTTAGCTTCGTCATGTACCCGGAAAATACTCCGATTGAGGAAGCAACCAGGGCTATGGAAGATTTAGGAACTATCGGCGTTACCACCAGCATGATAGTAGCTAACCTTGTGCTCCCCGATACTGTCCTGACCAATGCATATCTGAAGCAGCGCAAAGCGATGCAAGAGAAGTACCTGAAAGAAATGTATCAACGCTTTAATGCGCCGATAATTCAACTGCCGCTTTTAGCTGATGACCTGATCGGGAAAGACCGGCTGGTGGATGCAGGGCTACTTTTATACGGATCTTAGTCTAAAACTAATTGCTTTGAATCTAAACTGGCACTATACTTGAAGACGGATTTGAGCAAGATAACAGGGTAATTAATTTTAATTTAAATATAAATTTTTCAAGAGGGAATTGGCCCGCATAGTACAGGAGGTAATGAGATGAAAAAGGAAGAGATCAAGAAAACGGTGAGGGAAGGATATGCGCAGGTAGCAAGAGGTGAGAGCTCCTGCTGCGCCCCTCAAACATCCGCTTGCTGCGGTGTTGATGTCGCCAGGGAGATCGGCAAAGGCATAGGCTACACGGATGATGACCTTGCTGCAGTCCCCGAGGGCGCCAACCTGGGGCTCGGCTGCGGCAACCCGGTGGCGCTGGCCTCACTGAAGGAAGGCGAGGTTGTGCTGGACCTGGGCTCAGGCGCCGGCTTCGACTGTTTTCTTGCGTCCAGCCGCGTGGGTAAGAAGGGCAAGGTTATCGGGGTGGATATGACTCCTGAGATGCTGGAGAAGGCCAGGGAGAACGCGCATAAGGGCGGTTTCGAAAACGTGGAGTTCAGGCTGGGCGAGATAGAGAACCTGCCGCTGGCCGACAATTATGTTGACATAATTATTTCGAACTGCGTGATAAACCTGTCTCCGGATAAGGAAAGGGTTTTCCAGGAGGCGTACCGCGTGCTCAAGCCGGGCGGCAGGCTGATGGTATCGGACATCGTCTTGCTTGCAGAGCTGCCGGCGGCGGTGCAAAAGTCGGTGGCGGCTTACATCGGCTGCCTGGCGGGAGCTGCCTTGAAAGAAGGGTATTTGAACGCGATAAAGAGTGCTGGGTTTAAAGATGTAAAGGTAGTAGATGAGACCAGCTTCGGCACCGAGTACATGGCCAACGACCCCACGGCGCAGGCCATGCTAAAGGACATGAACCTCTCACTGAATGATCTGAAAAAGGTGGGGGGATCCGTAAGAAGCGTCAAGGTCAGCGCCGTGAAGCGGGCACTGTAGGTAGGCAATGTAGGGACGGGTCTTCAGAGCCCGTCCGCAGCAGTTCATTATCTCGGG
Source organism: uncultured Dehalococcoidales bacterium (assembly GCA_964385895.1). Classification (GTDB taxonomy): domain Bacteria; phylum Chloroflexota; class Dehalococcoidia; order GIF9; family UBA5629; genus CAYLRS01. The sequence goes on along the minus strand of CAYLRS010000291.1, from coordinate 540 downwards.
CGCACCTGAAGGTACGCCTATGCTTATTAAAAAGGGGAGCTTCGTATGTAGAAGCTCCCCCGACTTTCCGTCTCACTTTTCCTCCCTACTCTCCCCTTCAGATAAGGCTGAAACCTCTGCTTTTTTTGTGGCCTTTTTATCAAGCCACGGAGAGCTCGGGAGTTTTCCCTGCTCTCCACTCATGCACAGTGGGAATCTACCCTGACTCCCCCGGCAGCGGAGAGCCTGCTAAAGGAAATATCCAGGTAACCAGCAGAGCCTGTTTCCTTACCATCTCCACCTCCCTGAGGGCTATTTGTTTTTCCCACCCTCAATTTCCATGCTAGCAAAGAATGGCCAACCGGTCAAACGTATCTACATGGAGTAATATATAATGTTTATTATGGAACGCCAGAATAAAAGGATTTTGCTGGGGCTGTCAACCAACGAGTTGAAATCGGTTACAGCAGAACTCCAGGAAAAAGAATACCGCGCCGGGCAGGTTGCTGACTGGATCTACCGCTCCGGCATCAAAGAAATCGACCGCATGCGCAATCTGCC
>CAYLRS010000290.1:0-2763 GCA_964385895.1 uncultured Dehalococcoidales bacterium | reverse complement strand
GGGCTGCGCGTGCTCGCTGGCGGAGTCGGCGCGGCAGGTAGTTTAAAAGCTCGACTTGAAAGAGGGCGAAGTACTGTTATTGGATATGGAGGCGGGTGTGGAGAGCTTTGGTCGGGGTGTTGAGCGCCATGCAGATATCATACTTGCCGTGGTTGAGCCGTCGTTCGAGTCCATCGTCGTGGCCGGGCGGATCGCCCAGATGGCGCAGGGAATGGGCATCGGATGGGTGGGCGCCGTGCTTAATAAGGTGACTTCCGAGGCTATGGCGTCCCGCACGTTGCAGGAGCTGGAGAAAACGGGCGTGAAAGTGCTCGGCGTAATAAAATACAGCCAGGAACTGGCTGAGACTGCTTTTGAGGGCAAGCCTGTTGGCAGCCGGGCCTCGGTTGAAGAGGCCGGGATAATTGTCACTGCGCTAACGAGAGGAGGGTCATCTTGAACTTGGCCTCACAACTCAACTGCTCCAGCTGACACTGCTTTGGCTTGCGGAAGATGAACAGGCTTGGCGCTTCCAAGATGGTCACCAGTTCGGGCTTTATTGCCAGCATAAATAGCGAGGAATGCATAGCCTGTGGCGATTGCGTGGCAAGATGCCAGGTCGAGGCTATAACGGTGACCGACGACTCGGCCGTCCTGGATAAGGAACGCTACATCAGCTGTGGCCTGTGCCTTAGCACCTGCCCCTCCGGCGCGATTAAACTGGAGCTCAGGCCTCAGTCCCCAGTGCCGCTGGTGAGTAGGAGGGTATTAGGAGAGGTGTTAGGGGGGACAATTGAGGCGGCATGACTGCTCATCACTGGGTGTGTAATTGAAAGGGCACGCCCCCTTGACAAATAGCACGAGTGTTCTATATAATCGTAGTACAAGTGTATTAATGAGTAATGCTTATACAGGAGGCGCCCGATGTTAGGTGAACTGCATATTAAGAATTTTGCGGTGATAAAGGATCTATCGGTTAATTTTACGCCCGGATTAAACGTCATCAGCGGTGATGAAGGCACGGGGAAATCGCTGCTGGTGGATGCTTTGAGCTTGCTCATGGGCGCGCGCGCACCCGGCGGGTTGATACGCAGCGGTTCAAAGTCGGCGCGGATTGAAGCTATTTTCTGGCCATCGGAGCAAACGGGTATGAAAGTTGCTCCGATAATCGAGGAGAACGGGATCGAGCCGGAATCGAACGGTATGCTGTTGATATCCAGGGATTTCCAGGACGGCGGCAAGAGCGTTGCCCGGGTAAACAACCGGGCTGTTCCATTGTCATTGCTGAAGCAAATAGGTAAGTACCTGGTGGATATACATGGCCAGATGGAATATCTTTCCCTGCTAGATTCTGGTAACCAGTTGAACTTGATCGACGTTTATGGCGGCTTGCTTGATTTGAGACAAAACATGCGGCACGTTGTGGAGGAATTGAGGGATAAAGAAAAGGAAATAGCCGCCATTCAGAATATCGATAAGGAGGGATATCAGGAACTGCTTCAATACCAGGTTGAAGAGATCGACCGTGCCCAACTTGATAACCTTGACGAGGAACAGTTGATGGGTGAGAGAGACGTATTGCGCCGTGCCGAAGCTATTTGCGGCTGTTGCCTGGAAGCGTATACCGGCCTTTACGGAGATGAGAAGTCGGCATCCGTGCTGATTCATAAAACGTTGATGTCATTGAGGATGTTGAGTTCAACAGATAAGAACCTGGAACAGTATAAAGAACGTCTGGAAAGCATACTGGTGAATATCGAGGAAATTGCCAGGGAAGTCAGGTCGTACTCGGAAAAGATTGAAAACAGTGAAGGGCGGCTCGATGATATAGAACGGTGTTTTGATGCAATTTCGTCGTTGAAGCGCAAATACGGTAGCAATATCGAAGCCATATTATCCTTCCGCGATAAGGCCAAAACGGAGCTTGAATCTTTGCAGAATTCGCACGAGAGGAAAGAGAAGCTTGAAGCGGACAGGCAAAACTTGAAGTCAGAGGCAGGCAAGATTGCCGAGGAGTTATCGCTGGCAAGGAGGAACGCCGCAGTAAGTCTGGTAAAACTGGTCAATGAAGAGCTTGCGGACCTCGGTCTCGAGTGGGCCAAGTTTGATGTGGTGCTTATGCGCAGGGAAGATCCCGATGGGCTGGCGATCGCGGGGGCCAGGTGTTTTGCTTTTACAGCGGATGGAATAGACCGGGTAGAGTTCCAGGTAGCAACCAATCCGGGTGAGCCGATGAGGTCAATGGCTGCCATAGCTTCCGGAGGTGAGACCAGCAGGATTGTGCTGGCTATCAAGAGCGCGTTGAAAATGGCCGATCCCATACCCACACTGGTATTTGATGAGATCGACCTGGGTGTGGGAGGGAGAAGTGCGGATTCCGTGGGCAGAAAGCTGGCTACACTGGCCGGTTATCACCAGGTGCTATCCATAACCCACCTGCCCCAGATAGCCTGTTTCGGCGATGCGCACTTCAAGCTGGTAAAAGAGATAGAATCCGGCAGGGCTTCAACCAGGATTGAGATGATCGATGGTACCAGCAGGCTGAAAGAGCTTGCAGCTATGCTGGGCTCTGAACGGAGCGGCAATGCCATGCTTAAAGGCGCCGAAGCCCTGGTGAAAAATGCTGAAAAATGGAAAGGCGGCGCCAGGGAATTGGTGACCGCTAAATGAGAGATTGACAGTCGTAGAGTATCGATTATATTTCGTACGCAATTGTTTGATCAGAACGAGTTTTGATAAATAGCCATTATTGCTGACTTATCCAGCGGCGTGGGATGGAATTTT
>CAYLRS010000289.1:0-2793 GCA_964385895.1 uncultured Dehalococcoidales bacterium | reverse complement strand
CTTCCCGTCCTTGAGGTTGGGCAGGGAATAAGAGGCATGCGGATAATAATATTTACACAAGGTCATCGTTTTCAGATGCCGGGCATAGTGCTTGAGAGTGGACAATCCCTGCTCGGCCAGGTCACTGCGTACCCCGATGAAGATGACCAGGTCATGGTTGCCCTCTTTCTTAACCCCCGGCCACTGCGGATCCTTCAGATGGTTGATTATCTCGATGAGGTCATAGCTGCTGGCCGGCTCAACGCCCAGCTCAACGAGCTTCTTCCTGGTGTGGGCTGTGGCACATACCGGGATATTGCCAGCTCTGGCTATCTCAACGGCGTGCTCTATGACAGGCCGCCCGTCCAGTGACATGCTAAGCGCCTTTGCGCCGACTACTAAAAGCGGTCTGCTGGCCCGCTTGAGCATGTGGGCATATTCGCCGGCCTCATCTATGACCCTGGCCGCCTTGGTGCCCGTCAGGACATTGACCCGGTGATAGGGCAGGTTAGCAGTCACTTTTTAAATTACCTCTCAATCTTATTATTGCGGACAGGTTTAAAAACCCGTCCCTACAGTCCTGTAGAGGCTCAGGTGCGCCCGCACTGGCATCAGTGTACCACGGAATCAATCGAAACATCCGACGGATAAGTGCCAATCAGGGTCGGCAAGGTCAAAACCTGCTTCTCCTTCCATCCCACTTTCTCAAGATAGGCCACCACTTCTTTCTTGAAGAAGATAGGTATGTCCGAATTCCTTCTGACAAAAAGGTGGAGGTCGTCGGGCAACCCTCCCAGGTATTGCTTGTGAAGGCCGATATAATGCGTAAGCTTTAGCTGCCGCCCCTGTGGAGTATCGTTCTTCCTGATGCACAGCTTGGCCAGCGTGATCATCGCCCTTTCCTTGGATTCCACCACGGTAGCCAGATGCTCCGGAGAGGGCTCCCCCGTATCCACCAGCTTCCTTTCCCTGCCGTCCATCACAGTCCAGTCGTCTTCTTCTTTACGGCTCATAAACAGCCTTCGGTACTTGGCGGAATGCGGGCCCAACACCACGGGGATTCCCAGGCGGTTGCAGCCGGTGGCGATGGCAGCAGCCTTCTGGGAATAGGCGCCCCAGGCCAGGCCGCAGGCGCCGACACGGTTCAGAATATAGTCGGCAATGACTTCGTAGTTGCCCCTCAGTGGCAACGTGGCGAAGATATTGGCTATCTTGATGGCCGCTCCGCTTATGTGGGCGTTGGCTACGCAGGAACCGACGTTGAGGACGCCCCCGGCCTCAAAATTAGGCGGGTATTTTTCATAGATGGTTTTGCCGTCCTTATCCTTTTTCATGCCGGCCGCCATAGCCGAGCAGCCGGAAAGCACCACGATATATTTCCTCCTGGCGAACTCCTCTGCTATCTCAGCCACTTCATCCATCCCTTCAGGGAAATTCGAGCAACCGACGATAGCGATCACGCCCGGTATGGTTCCCAGCACGATCGGCGCGCCCACCTTGCGTATCTCTGTATCCATGATCGGCCCCCGGCCCACCCTCAGCTTCCCGGTCTCCCAGCTGGCCGCAGCCTGCATTATTTTAAAGATAGGCACGTGCCGCGGGCATTCCTGTTCGCACTTGCCGCAGCCAATACACCTGTTGAAAACCTCGACCAGCGGCTGAAGATTGCCGTTTTTAGCCGCTTCAATGGCATCGCCTACTTCCAGCAGGTTGGGGCAGGCCTGACTGCACATATTGCACAGCTTGTGGTCTTTGCACAGGCCGGGCACCTCCTCCGCTCTGGTCAGCACTTTTTCCCTTCTGGGCGCCAGCTCGAGGGCCACTTTGACCGCAACTTCGGCCGCTTTATCCGGATCAAATATCAATGCCTGCTTTTTATGATTGACCATATCGCCGATGATTTCGTCCGTACTTAGCCTGGTCATATCCTCGAGGCCGTAGCAGGCTTTGTTGCAGGTAGCAATAAAGGCCGAGCCTGTTTTCGCAGCCTCAACAGGCATGTCAGTCCTGATACACTGCTCGTCGGTGACGATAACGTCGGCTATGCCGCACCTGACGAAGAAAAGCTGGCGGGAAAGCGGGCCGACTACCTTGGCATGGTTATCGTGCCTGGTTACCTCATGGGCGGTGCAGCAGATGCCTGCGATCTCAACCTTATCCTGCAGGTTATGTTCCTTCAGGTAATCGGCAATTCGGATGCCCGTGACCGGGTTATGTCCTACCAGCAGGATAACAGGCTTAGTCCTGTCTACGGCTCCCCAGCCCATATCCACCAGCGGCGTATCGGCCGTACATCTGGGATAGTCGAAACCTACTATCTCGGCGATGTCGGCGACTTCCATGACCACATGGTCCAGCATCGAAGCATGCAGGGCTTTGGATTCGTAATCCAGGGAGGAGCCTTCCTGACCGGTATGCAGAGAAGAGACCAGGTGGATAAGCTGGCCTTCTACATACTCTAGAGCTTTTTCCAGGTCTCCCGGCGTCTCCGGCTTAAGTCCCAGGACCGTCCTGATGTGCGGCGCCTCCACCCCTATCTGGTCTCCCAGGTTGATTTTATGGTCACTGCCATGTTTCTCAATCAGGTGTTCCAGGACGTGGCGGGCGTGCGCGCCGTGGGCAGACATGCCCATGCAGCATGCCATGAGGACAACCCGCGCTTGCTGGGCAGAGATATCTATACCGCAGGCGCCCCTTTTATCGCCTGTAAGGTCGCACTTACCATAGGTGCAGAAGCAGCACAAATCACACATGGGTGCATAGAATGGCTTGTAGGTCTTGAGCAGCCGCATGTCCCAATTTCTTAAGTCCGGG
>CAYLRS010000288.1:0-2794 GCA_964385895.1 uncultured Dehalococcoidales bacterium | reverse complement strand
TAGACTACCACATACAAATCATATCTGCACTATCGCGAAATCCACGGATTACGGTGAGAAGAAGGTCAGGGCTTTTTTCCTGCAGAGCACTTTATAAGTCCCTGCTCTTGAGTCTATTCTAATTGAAGAATGAGCCTGGAAAGGTTTTCGCTGACGTCAGCCTGTATGAATTTGAAAAATTTGTTGGTTGACAGGTGTTCAATATTGGCCAGCCTGCCGGTCACGAGGTTGTCCACGCAGACGACCCTATGGCCTTGCCCAAGCAGATAGTCGCAGAGATGGGACCCCAGGAAGCCGGCGCCGCCGGTGATGACTGCCGTCCGTCGCTGCATCCTAGCCCCTCCGGTTTTGCATCATTCTCTCACAGATTACTAACCTATTGCCAGCCGCCCGTCTTGAGGTCCAGCGTGACATTGTTGTCCGGCGGCGGCAGGTCTATCCAGAGGCTGTCAACCAGGTCCTTCCTGAACTGCACACCCAGCCAGGCCCGCAGGCTCAGCCCGTTTTTCTGGATCGCTTCTTGACCGTCAGGCAGTTTTTCATCCCCGGCCAGGTGGGCGTCAACGGCGCTGGCCACCTGTGCGGCCAGCTTCTGTGCCTCGGACCCATCCACGCCGTATGCGGCAATCATACTCGCAGCTGCCGCCGTTACGCCGTTCTCCAGTTGTGCTCCGGCATATCCCTGGAAATCCTGCGGGTGGGAGACTATTGATTGTATGCGCACCGTGCGTACGGCGGCCTTTTGCGAGCTGTCGATGTTTATTAAGCTGTAGGGGCAGGGGTAGGTGGCCAGCGAGCCGGTTTCCACGTCAAAGAGGAATTTATTGATGTCCGGCCAGGTTTTTTCCGTGATGTCCTGCGCATGGAAGTGCCCGGTCAATGCCAGGCGCACATTATAGGCGACTAATAACCTGGAAACCGCCTGGTAGTTTTCTATTACATATTCCGGGAAGTCCCTGGCCTGCCCGTCGAAATGCTCCACCACCGGATGATGCACCATGGCGATCACAGCTTTGTTTGCCTTCGCCGCGTTGATCAGCATGTCCTCTATCCACACCAGCGTCTGCGGGCTGAACCTGCCTGCTGTGACCGTTTCCTTCTCCCCCACCTTGCCCCTGTACCTGCACGAGTCCAAGGCCAGCAGCCAGAGCCCCTTCCGGGGCTCGGCCACGTAGCTGAGCGAGGCAGGGTCCCGATAAAGGGCATCTTTGTACCCGAAGTCAGCGTAAATCTGCACAAATTCTTCCGCCGTGATGTTGCGGATGCGGAGCGCAATATTGCCCGCATATCTGCTGGCATTGGCGTTTTCAATATCATGGTTGCCGGGTATGACGTAAACCTTTTTCCCGTTGGCCTGAAGCTGCTTGAGATACTGTGCAACAAGCTCGTGCGAGGCGCGGTCCCCATGGTCGGTCAAATCGCCGGGCACCAAGACGAAGCTGACATTTTCATTTTTGATCTGCCCGGTCGCGGTCTGCAATATCTCAGCGCTCTCTTTGATCAGCTTATAGTCCCCAGTAACGTAATTCTCAAAGGCCTTGCCGTCCGTGCCGAGGTGGGGATCGTAGGTATGCAGATCGGTCATAACGACGAAACTGGCTTCCGGATAAGGTGCTGGCTTATTGAGCAGTGCCCACACAGCAGGATCCGAGTCATACCGCAGTGGTTGCTGCACGGCGCAGGCAGCCACAGTCAGGAGCGCAGGGAGGCAGAGCGCCAGGTAAATTATTCTCTTCATTTCCATAAGATAATACGTATTTTTTATGCTAAAGGTAAATTTTCAGATATTATACTGCCCGGCACGTTTAAAGTTATATTATTAGTCTCTAGCCTTGCATATTTCCCTGTTTTTTGGTTTAATATGTTATGCTCCGGGTGGAATGTGCCCCGGGTTTGACATTTGTGATTGAATTGTGCGAGTATTAAATAACTGCATGTGCTCATCGATAATAAATTGGGGTGAAATCCGGAGGAATAAATACGATGAGACTGCTGCTTTTTCATCCACAAGAGCAAAATTTATTATTCCACATTCATCGACATACTGGAGGCATTATGCAGATTAGATTACCGTGTATTATCAGGGTTATAGCCTGTATATTTGCGATAGCTGCATTCGTCATGCCGGCTAATTTAACTGCTCCCCTACCTGTATCGGCTGATCCCGGCATAATGAAGTGGGATACTGTTTCAACGCCGGGTTCAACCTGGGACAGGTGGGATATTAACAATCTGCATGGCATCGGCGCCAATACCGGCCAGGGCAGCGAAATCATTGACATGGCCACCGGAAATGACGGCAAAACCGTTGCCGCCATCGTCAGGATGTGGGTGCCGCCGGATACCGGTAACATGGCTGCACTGCCGGGCGGTCAGTACCAGAACGTCATCCTGATTTCTAATAACGGTGGCATCTCATTTACTGCATCTAAATTTTTACGCCTTACTGGTGGCGCCTGGTTATTTGCTAATCTATTCCAGGTTAAAATTGCCCCGGATAATCCACAAGTTATCCTTATAACTGGGGAGCTACCTGGCGGAGGCACCGGTCCCAAACGCATATGGATGAGTTCGGACGGCGGTACAAGCTGGGATTGGGTTTATGACGGCGCAGGCCTTGGGGCTGCCGAGACCATACGCTGTATCGATGTTTCTGTCGATTACGGCGGCAAGCGCGATATCGCCTTCGGCACTGTGAACGGCAGCAGCGGCGGCCGCTGGGCGGTCAGGTCATCCGGCAACTGGAGTTCATGGAACGTACAACTCAATGCTAATGGAACTGCAGCTAATCCGC
>CAYLRS010000287.1:0-2800 GCA_964385895.1 uncultured Dehalococcoidales bacterium | reverse complement strand
CCAGTGTAACGTCTACTTCACACTCGAGCCGACCTCATTGAAATACTGCGGATGCTGCACCCTCGACACCAACACCACCCTCTACGCCATCGACGACGAGAGCAAAGGCTACATAGCAGGGACTCCCCCCATCTGGGTTGGAGGCCGCTGGAACGCCTGGTGTGCTACCGCCAATCCTTGTGCTTTACAACAGGCTCCCTTACTTACTCCGTGGGGCTATACACCTGCCAAGAACCAGGGCATGCTCTGGGCTTACACCGACTGCCTGGCCAAGAAGGGCCCGGTACTGAAGTCACCGGCTGACAAATTCCTGGTCGGCGCTGACCCGGTAACCGGCCGCAACCAGCAGATCGACCTCTCCTGGGAGCAGCTCTGCCTGGCAACAGTCTATGAATTGCAGATCGCCAAGGACAAGGACTTCACTCTCAGGATCAACCCCACTATGACCACACTTGCTGGCAGTCCTATCATCGCTGCCGTGACCGGCTCTATCCGGATCGCCATGGACGCTAACAACATGACCAGCCCGGCTGTCTGGATCTCCCCGGGCGCACTGCCTGAAGCGGGCGCCATCTACTGGTGGAGGATACGCGTTTTCCAGTCCGCTACACGTCAGTTGGCACGCAGCCCGTGGTCTGAGGCCCGCTCCTTCACCGTGAAAGCTGGCTTCATCGTCAACACCCCGTACTACGGCGTGCAGCTGCTCAGCCCGAACAACGGCTGCACCGGTTGCAGGACAAAACCGGTTTCATTCTCATGGGCGCCCTGGAAAGAGGCTACTAAGTACCAGTTCGACCTTTCCAAGGATCCTGAGTTCAAGCAGCTGGTTGTAACTGCGACGACCACCACCACAGGTTATGAATATAAAAACGCCTTGGAATACAGCACCAACTACTTCTGGCGCGTGAAGGCCCTTGAAGTCAATGGCCTGAACATCCCGAGTGACTGGTCAGCTACATTCAGCTTGACTACTGCGCCTGTTCCGGCTATACCTCCACCCCCTGCACAGGAACCAGCAATTCCAGTGTGGGTCTGGGTACTCATCGCCATTGGCGCTATCCTTGTAATCGTCACCCTGATCCTGGTCTTCAAAACACGCAGGTATTAAGAAAAAAGCATTCTAAATAAAAGGAGGCCACCTTAATTAAGGTGGCCTCCTTTTATGATTCGTATTTATACCCAAACTACATAAGTATCAGCTACAGCATTAGCCAGGCAGCAGAATTGTGCATATCTGCTTCGAGTCCATAACCGGGGCTGAAATAGTTCGGGCTATCAGGACAGGGACTTTTTTCAGGTCAGCGACTAAACTTGTTTGATACTCAATTTTACATTGATAATTTTTTATGCTAATATATTTAGCAGTCTCGTACAGAGATTGCTAATTTTTTAAGGAGGTAAGAATGGCTGTAAAAATTCAACCTTTGGGTGACCGAGTAGTAGTGAAACCTCTTGAGAAAGAGGGGAAGACTAAGGGCGGAATCTTCCTGCCCGACACCGCGAAGGAAAAACCGCAGGAGGGCAAGGTCCTGGCCGTCGGTCCCGGTAAAATGACCGATGAAGGGAAAAGGCTGCCCATGGATGTCGCCGTCGGTGACATCGTCATCTTCGCCAAGTATGGCGGCTCTGAGATCAAGGAAGACGATCAAGAGCTGATCATCCTCAGAGAAAGCGACATTCTCGCCAAGAAGAAATAATCAAAGTAAAAAGACATAGAATAAATTAATTATATTTACAGGAGGAAAGATGTAAATGGCAAAACAAATCAAATATGGAGAGGATGCCCGCAGGGCTTTAAAAAACGGCATCGATTCCCTTACTAACGCGGTCAAGGTAACACTCGGACCACGCGGCCGCCCCGTAGCACTGGACAAGAAATTCGGCCCGCCCAGCGTAATTAACGACGGTGTTACCATCGCTAAAGATATCGAGCTGCCTGACCCCTTTGAAAACATGGGAGCCCAGCTTGTTAAGGAAGCGTCGACCAAGACCAATGACAAGTGCGGCGACGGCACCACCACCGCCACTGTCCTGGCCCAGGCCATCGTGACCGAGGGCTTCAAGAACATCGCCGCCGGCGCTGATGCCATGTCGCTTAAACGCGGCATCGAGAAAGCAGTTACCGGTATGGTCAAGGAACTTAAAAAGATGGCAACCCCTGTTACCACCAAAGAACAGGTGGCCCAGGTTGCTACTATCTCCGCCGCTGATGCACAGATCGGCAACCTCATTGCAGAGGTCATGGAGAAGGTCGGCAAAGACGGCGTGATCACCGTCGAGGAATCAAAGGGACTCCTGTACGAGACCGATTACGTGGAAGGTATGCAATTCGATCGCGGCTATATAAGCCCCTATTTCGTTACCAATGCCGAGCAGATGAAGACCGAGATCGAGGATCCTTATATCCTTATTACAGATAAAAAAATCTCCGCTATTTCAGAGCTGCTCCCCGTCCTTGAGAAAGTCTTGCAAATATCCAAGAACCTGGTCATAATCGCTGAGGACATCGATGGAGAGGCACTGGCCACACTGGTGGTCAACAAGCTCAGGGGAACACTCAACTGTCTGGCCGTCAAGGCGCCCGGCTTCGGCGACAGGCGCAAGGCCATGCTCGAAGACATCGCCCTTCTCACCGGAGGCAAGGTAATCTCTGAGGAAGTGGGGCGCAAGCTTGATTCCACCGCCGTCGCCGATCTCGGCCGCGCCAGGAAGATCGTGTCCGATAAGGACAACTCCACCATCGTCGAAGGTAAGGGCTCCGAGGATGCCATCAAGGCCCGCATCAAGCAGATCAAAGCCC
>CAYLRS010000286.1:0-2816 GCA_964385895.1 uncultured Dehalococcoidales bacterium | reverse complement strand
TATTTAGGAATCTTTGTATTGTTGTTACCTCGAACCCAAGCAGTTTAGCTTCTGCCAGTTTAGTCAACTTACTAATATCTGTACTGAACAGCAGTTTCAACAAATCAGAGGAATCCGGTTCGTAGAACTCAATCCTCGGATGTGGAATTGTGGCAAGCTTGGCAGCAAGATCAATCGCGGTTTGCAGACCACCGATTTCATCTACTAACCCCAACTCCTTAGCTTCAATACCGGTGTATATTTGACCTGTGGCCATTTCTTTTACCCTCTCCTTGCTTATATTTCGCCCTTCCGCTACTAAGGCTATGAATTGCCCGTACAATTGATCTGTTGTTCTTTGCATCATTTCCATTTCTTCGGGTGTTAGCTCTCGCAAACCAGCATACATGTCCTTATATTTACCCGCTTTGATGACCTCCATTTCTATACCAAGTTTGTCAAGAAGTCCTTTCAAATTCGGAATCTCGGAAATGACTCCTATGCTGCCAGTTAGAGTCGAAGGCAAAGCTACGATCTTGTCAGCCTTTGCGGATATATAATACCCGCCAGATGTGGCAATGGTTCTCATACTTACCACGATAGGTTTATCTATCTTCTCTATCTCATACACAATTTCCTGGCAGGCTGATACATCTCCGCCTGGGCTATTAACTTGCACCACTATGGCTTTAACCTCAGGATCTTCATTAGCCCTTTTTAAATAACTTCTAACACTGGTCGGCGTTATGGTAGAACCGCCAAATAATGGAATATCAGCTTCGGCCTGTATCGTTCCACTCAAAGGTATGACTGCAATCTTGTTGTCAAGTGCGGAACACGCAAAAAAAATCGGCAAAATAAAAATCATTAAAATAATCAGAATTAAATTCCGTTTCATAAACACCCTCCTTAACATCGATAGCTCTATAAATCTATGTCATATTTCATTTTGATAATAATTACGGAAAAGCTTCCGTGTCTACGATCTGTATGCCATTGAGATAAAAGCCAAAGGTGTAAGCCTATTAATTTTCACCGCTTAGTTTTTGTGTATCAAGATATGCCTGCAGTATGACCGTAGCAGCCGCAGCATCCATTTCGTTCTTGAGTTTACTTCCCTTTTTCCCAGCCTCCCTCAGTTTCCTGTTTGCCGAGACCGACGAAAGACGTTCATCTTGCATTATTATTTCTACATCAACCTCTGCAGCTAGTTTATCTTTAAAAGCCAGGACTTTTTCGGCCTGTTTCCCAACAGTGCCGCTCAATGAATATGGGAGGCCAATTATTATTTTTTCTATCGTATATTTTTTAACTACATCTAGAATTTCAATAACTGCAAGATTGTCTTGATCTCGTATTATAGTCTTTAATGGCGTTGCCAGTGTTAGTGACAGATCGGACATTGACACGCCAATTTTACGATCCCCAATATCGAGCCCCAGGTTTCTAGGCATGCCCCGCCTTTAACAATTCTTCGACGAACTCGGGAACAGCTTGAAGCGCTTCTCCCATCTTTTCCTTGAGCTTGGCTCCGGCCTGGGCCATTTCAGCCTTCCCACCACCACTTCCACCAGCAATCTCCGAAACTTTCTTTATGAGCTTGCCGCTATGCAGGCCTTTCGCGACCAGATCAGGTGTGGCTGTCGCAATGAAATATGGTTTATCTTCGTAAACGGTGGCCAGCACGATAACAGCGCTCTTCAATCTCTCCCGCAGCATGTCGCCCATGTGCATCAGCGAAGACATGGGCACCGGAGATACCTGGGCGTAAACCGTTTTGACTCCGTTTATCTCTATCAAATTCTCCGTAATTATCCTCTCGATTTCATGCTTCGACAACTCTTTTTGCAAAGCAGTAATATTTTTATTCGCTGAATTTATATTTTCTAACAGGCTCCTGACTTTAGCCGGCATTTCAGAAGGCAATACCTTTAATTCGCTAGCTGCCTCCTCAAACAAAGCAAACCGATCATTAACAAAGGCTTCAGCTCCTCGACCGGTTACTGCCTCTATCCTGCGCAGTCCAGTGCCAATGCTGGCTTCATTCGCAATTACGAAGTAACCTATTTCTCCCGTGGACCTGATATGTGTGCCGCCGCACAACTCGGCACTAACACGTGGTTCGCCGATTCTAACTACTCTCACCACGTCGCCATATTTTTCTTCGAATATGGCTGTGGCTCCTTCGCTAATTGCCTTGTCATATGGGCAGGTTTCAATCAAAACCGGCAAATTTTTCCTGATTATCTCATTGACCCCAGCCTGTATTTCTTTCAACTGTTCTTTGCTTATACTGGAGAGGTGCGTAAAGTCAAAGCGTAGTCGGTCAGGGGCAACCCGGGATCCGCGCTGAGACACTTGACTGCCCAGCACTTTTCTCATAACAGCCTGAAGCACATGGGTGGCCGTGTGATTCCTGGCTATATCCAATCGACGCCTTTCATCAACTTCAGCATCTATGGTATCACCAACAGCTATGGTTCCGCTTAATACACGGCCGGAAAGCATTATGCCGTTTGTAGAATAAGATATCGCATTAGCTATATTTGCCTCACCTGATTTTGACTTGATTTTGCCCGTATCGCCAACCTGTCCGCCCATCTCACCGTAGAAAGGTGTCCTGTCCAATACCAGTGTGACATTTTGCCCTTTGCCAGCTTTAGTAAGAGGTTTAGCTGTTTCAGAATCGACAATCTGGATGATCTCGGATTTGGTAGTGAGTTCTTCATATCCCACGAAAGCAGTCGGTTTAAGTAAAGAACCCGCTTGAGCCAGTACATTTTCTTCACCCTTACTGGTGGTGAATTTATGGGTGGCCCTGGCCCGCTCGCGCTGCT
>CAYLRS010000285.1:0-2816 GCA_964385895.1 uncultured Dehalococcoidales bacterium | reverse complement strand
GCGCCTTGGTGGCTGCCATGTGGTGCGCCTCCGGGCAGACGCCGCAGATGCGCTGGGTTATCTGGGGCATGTCCTCGACGGGGCGTCCTTCGCAGAACTTCTCGAACCCGCGCAACTCGGGTATCTGCAGGTAGACGTTGGCCACGCTGCCGTCATCATTGAGGAAGATGCTGATCTTGCCGTGTCCCTCGAGCCTGGTGATGGGGTCGATGGTTATCTTTCTCATGGTTTGATCCTTGCCCTGTTTATCATGGCGTCGGGCAGGCTGTAGCGGTAGAAGGTGCCTGCGGGATCGACGATACCGTCGAGTATCTTCTCTATCTCATCGGGGTCGTTGGAATCGATTATGGAGGCCAGCGCGGTGAGAAAGTGGCTGCCCTGGTCGCGCACACCCTCGACGGGCCCGTAGCAGCCGGTGCACGGCATGTTGGCCTGCGGGCAGGGGGCGCCGCAGCCTCCGCGAGTGGCCACTCCGTAGCACAGCAGTCCCTGCTCGAGCAGGCACTTGTCGGGCTCGGGCATTATCTCGTAAGGCCTGTGGAAGGCCTTCACCTTCTTTTCATGTTTGACGCGGGGGCAGTCGTTGCAGACGGCAGGAGCGGGATGGGTAATGACCGTGCCCTTTGGCGGCAGCTTGCCCTCGATGAGGGCTTCCAGTGCCAGCCAGGTGGTCCTCTCCTCGGGCGGGCAGCCGGGGACGAAGTAGTCGACATCAACCGTCTGTGCCAGCGTCTTGACCGTGTCGTAGAATTCCGGTAAATCCAGCTCCCCCTCGGGGACGGTCACCTTCGTCTGCGGCACGGTCTTTCCGTTGTTATCGGTCGATTGGGTATCGTGGTAGACGTTATTGAAGATGAGATTGCGGTTGAAGAAGTTGGCCAGGCCGGGGATGCATCCCTCGTAGGCACACGAGCCGTAGGCGATCATGATTTTGGATTTCTGGCCCAGGAGCTTTGCCATGTGCTCGTTTTCGGAGTTGCGGATGGCGCCGTTGAAAAGGCAGGCATCAATGCTTTTATCGGGCATCTTCTCTACGTCTGCGTACTTGGTATCTATGGCGACGGGCCAGAAGACGATATCGGCAGCCTCGGCGAGCTTGAGGATTTTCTCGCCGATGGCAAGAGTAGCAATTTCACAGCCACCGCAGGAGGCAGCCCAGTAAAGGGCGACCTGGAGCTTAGGCAACCTTGATCTCCTCTCTCGGTTTGTAAGGGCCCAGCGCGCGGACCTTCTCCGTCATTTCGTTGACGATATGGGTAAAACGCTCGCCCTCGGATGCGGAGACCCAGTCCATCTGGAACCTGCCTCCCTCGATGCCGAGCTGGGGTAGCAGCCTTTTCAGTAAAGACATGCGGCGCAATGCCTTGTAGTTGCCTTCGGCATAATGGCAATCGCCGGGGTGGCAGCCGAGCACCAGAATACCGTCGGCGCCAAGTTCAAAAGCCCTGAGGACGAAGGCTGGTTCGACGCGGCCGCTGCACATGACGCGGATGGCGCGCACATTGGCAGCGCATTTCATTCTTGAAGTGCCTGCCAGATCTGCCCCGCGGTAGGAGCACCAGTTGCAGAGAAAGGCAACGATTTTTGGTTCGAAGTCTGTCATATCCGTATATTAAAGGTATTGACCGGCAGCAGAGCTTACTAATTTAACTACCAATACGGCAAAAAGTCAATATATCCGGGCGGGACTTGTCCGGGCGGGACTGTTACCTATCCGTTTATTTATCACCGCTCCTGGTGGCAGGTCTCTTCAGTCGCTCGCGGTGTATCAGTGCGGTCTGGTCCGTCTCGAATGCCTGCTTGACAGTCTCATCCAGGCCGCTGCAATTCTTCTTAATATATCTCGTATCAAGCGAGTAGAATACCAGGGGACCTTCGCGCCTTGCCTTGAGAAGTCCGGCGTCGTGAAGGATACCAAGGTTGCGCGAGGCGCGTGTCTGGCTGATGCGCATCGCCTGCTTGATCTCCAGCACGCACGCCTCTCTTTCCATTAAAAGATAAAGGATTCTCAGCCTCGTTTCGTCTGCCAGAGCTTTGAAGATCTTAAGTAAGTCACGCATTATTTTGCCTCACATTTATGCGCACATGAGCATAAGTATTATACAAACGTAGCATAGTACTATATCTGAAAGATATATGTCAACGGCGCGCTTTTTTATCTACAAAACCGGAGATGTTGGACAGGTAGTAAGACTCTCTTTATTACTTGAAGCCCTGCTCTGTCCTGGCAATTATTGAGTCCTGCAACCCCTTGCTCAGGTCGACGAAATAGGCGCTGTAGCCCGCTACCCTGACGATCAGGTCCTGGTGCTTCTGAGGATTCCTCTGTGCGTCAAGTAACGTTTCTTTATCAATGACGTTGAACTGCACATGGCATATCCCGAGATCACCCCATGTCTTCAGGTAGCTTTGAAAAGCATCTTTCATATGGCCTTCCAGCATGCCGGGAGTAAATTTTTGATTCAGGAGATGATTAAAGGTCTGCATGGTATCGATTTTTGCAGCGGATTTAAGTACGGCGGTAGGGCCCTTCCTGTCCCTGCCCTGCGACGGAGAAAGCGTGGCATCAGCAAAAGGTTCTCCGTTTTTCCTGCCATCCGGTGTTGCAGGGGTATGCAACGCCAGTCCGTATGTAGCTGATACACCGCTGCCATCACCCCTCATAGGATGTCCAAATCGATCGGTGAACTCTGCCATTACCTTTGCCGTCCCGTGATGTACCCTGACTGCAAGCTCGTCCGCATAATCGTCATCGTTACCATATTTTGGGGCCTGGAGCATCATCCTGTGCAAGTCTTCATAACCTTCCCAGTTGG
>CAYLRS010000284.1:0-2820 GCA_964385895.1 uncultured Dehalococcoidales bacterium | reverse complement strand
GCGTAAATCTGTCTTGCTTTTCAGTCCCTGCATAACTGGATACCAGAAGTTCAATGCGAACGCGACCTTTGCACCCACTTCACCGATAAATTTTTCCAGCTCGGACGACGTGTAGAGCGGGTTCAACGGGACTACTATGGCGCCGGCTTTCCATATTGCGTAAAACGTGATAAAGGTCTGCGGGCAATTGATATACAGGACTGCCACGCGGTCTCCCTTCTTGACGCCATACGCAACCAGCGCCGCCGCCAGCTTATCGCTCAGCTCCGCTATGGTTTTCCAGGAGAAGCGCCGATGCTGGTATATCAGCATGGAGTGGTCGGGATTCAGCCTGACCGCGTTGTCCAGCAGATCCACTGCCGTATATCTGGGGTACGGCTCCAGGCTGCGCGGCACGTGCGCATCGTAGCACTTGAACCAGGGATATTCCTTCATATCACACCTCCTTGATTCGGGCCGCATAACCGCCTGTGTTACCGTTTATATTTAATTGAGAGTTCCTTATCAACCCTTGGATTTGGCTTTCTCTTCCTCCTGGAGCACCCTGCGCAGGATCTTGCCCACCAGCGTTTTGGGAAGCGCCTCCCTGAACTCGATGAACTTTGGTACTTTATAGGCGGTGAGCTTCTCGCGGCAGTATGCCTGCAGCTCCTCGGCGCTCACCTTCCCGCCGGCCTTGAGAACCACCCAGGCTTTCACCCCCTCGACCTGAACGGGATCCGGGATGCCGGCAACGCCAACTTCGGCCACCGCGGGGTGCGTGGCGATCACCTCTTCTACCTCCCGGGGCCAGACCTGGTGACCGCTGGGTTTTATGAGGTCCTTTTTACGTGAGGTCAGGTAAATATAGCCGTCGTTGTCCATATAGCCGATATCACCCGTGTACAGCCAGCCGTCTTTGACCATCTCGGCAGTGCCCCTGGGGTTATTCCAGTAGCCCTGCATGATCTGCGGCCCTTTAGCTACCACCTCACCCTCCTCCCCGTAGGGGAGCTCCTTATCCGGATCGCTTGCATCGACGAACTTGACGATGACATCCGGCAGCGGCAGGCCTACTGCGCCCTCCTTCCATTGGCCGTTGAACGGGCCGACGCTCAACACTACCGTTGATTCAGTCAGACCGTAGGCCTCCAGGATCCTGGCGCCGGTCATCGACTCCCAGCGCTGCTTGGTCTCCACCATCAACGGTATGGCGCCGGACAGGCAGAATTTGAGGCTGCTGAAATCGACCTTGCCCGCCTTGACCTCGGGGTGCTCCATGAGAGCGATAAACAGCGTGGGCACACCCGGCATGGATGCCGGCCGCGTTTTCTTGATGGTATTGATAACGTCGTCTATATCGCGTGGGTTAGGCACGATGGCCAGCGGGCTGCGCAGGCACAGCGAGCTGCCGATGACCCCGTTGAAACCGTAGGCGTGGAATAAGGGCATGAGCGCCACCGTCACGTCATCGTAGGTCATCATCCCTGCCTTGTTCCAGGCATTGCTCTGCAATCCCACCGCCATCATGTTCTTGTAGGATAACATGGCGCCCTTGGGCGCGCCGGTTGTGCCGCCGCTGAAGAGGACCAGCGCCGTATCATTAACGCCGGGCTTCACCCCGGGGGCCGGGTCAGCGGCGTGCTTGGCCATGAGCTCATCCATCCACACGTCGCCCTTCTGAAGCTCCATGCTATGCGGTTTCTGCGCTTCGGGGAGCATATAGTCCTCCAGCGACGTAGCGATGATGAGGCGCAGCCTGGTGCGCGGCTGTACCTTTTTGACGCTGGCGTAAAGCAGATCCCAGACGATGAGCACCTCGGCGTCCACCGTGGTCAGCGCATGCACCAGCTCGTCTTCGTTATACAGGGGGTTGAGCGGCACGTAAATGCCGCCGGCCTTCATGGTGCCGAAGGCGCCGATGAGCTGCTGCGGCGTATTAAGCAGCATGCTGGCCACGCAGTCGCCCTTCTTGACGCCGTTGGCCATCAGGGCCGAGGCCAGCACCTCCAGTAGCCGGGATGTTTCCCTGTAGGGAAAATACCTGTCCTTGTAGATCATAAAGGTGTGGTCTGGCATCTCCCTGGTCGTCTCCGCGATAACGTCCAGGTGGGTCGTGTCAGGATAGGGTTCGAGGGAACGGGGAACCTCCTTGTCATAGCTCTTGTACCATGGATAATCCGCCACTGTCTGCCTCCTAAATAATTATTTTTATTTCCGCGGACAGGTTTGAAAACCCGTCCCTACGTTTTGTTTTCTTCGTCCTGTAAAATCCGGCGCAATACCTTGCCGACAAATGTCTTGGGCAGGTCCTTGCGGAATTCGAAATGCCTGGGTACTTTATAACCGGTAAGCTTTTCACGGCAGAATTTCTGCAATTCTTCCACTGTTACCTGCTGGCCTTCTTTAAGCACCACCCATGCTTTAACCGCTTCCATCTGCCTTGCATCGGGAATCCCGCCCACGCAGACCTCTGCCACAGCGGGGTGAGTCATGAGTATTTCCTCGACCTCACGCGGCCAGACCTGGAAGCCACCGCATTTTATCACGTCTTTCTTGCGGGATGTAAGGAAGACGTAACCATCATCGTCCATGTAACCGATATCGCCGGTATAAAGCCAGCCATCTCGCAGGATCTCCTTCGTCTCCTGCGGCCGGTTCCAGTAGCCCTGCATCAACTGCGGGGCCTTCATGATGATCTCGCCCGCTTCACCTGACTTTACATCCCTGGTGCCGGTATCGATATCAACGATGCGTATGATAGTATCGGGCAGCGGAAGGCCTATCGATCCTTCCTTCCACTTACCCAGCGCCGGAGTGGTCAGCATAGCCATGCCGCTT
>CAYLRS010000283.1:0-2825 GCA_964385895.1 uncultured Dehalococcoidales bacterium | reverse complement strand
CCCGGCGGATATCGAGAAGCTGGTGGCCACGGCGCGGGAGCTTCTCCGCGAGAAATTCTTTAAAGCCGACGTGGGCATCAGCAGCGCCAACGTGGTGGCCGCCGATACGGGTACGCTGTTCCTGATTGAAAATGAAGGCAACATCCGCCTGGCGACCGGAGCGCCGCCCGTGCACATCGCGCTGGTGGGCATGGAAAAGCTGGTGCCGAGGCTTGAAGATGCTTTCAAGGTGGCTGAGGTCACCTGGCGCTATGCCAACTATGCCATTCCTTCCTATGTCAGCCTGATCTCCGGTCCCAGCAAGACGGGCGATATCGAGAAAGTGACTACATATGGTGTTCATGGGCCCAAGGAGTTCCATGTCGTTTTCCTGGACGGGGGCCGTACACAACTGGCCAGGGACCCGGTGCTGCGGCAGGCGCTCTACTGCCTGAGATGCGGCGGCTGCCTCTACGAGTGCCCCGTATTCGGCCTGACGGCGGGATACTTCGGCGACAAGTATTTCGCGGGTATCGGCGCTGTCTGGGCTGCTGAGGTGACCGGGAACCTGGAAAAAGCCTCTTCCATGGCTTATACCTGCCTTACCTGCGGCAGGTGCAGGGTCAGGTGTCCCATGAAGATAGACGTGCCTGAAATGATCCTGAACGTGCGGAAGTCGATTGCTGAGGGACAATAAGATCTTTTCAGGGTCTTTTGGGCAACCGCTGGATAATATCCTTTGTATTTACCCTTACGTATTCACAGCTCGGGGTGGTCTGGCATTTGCGGCACGCCCTATCATATGCTGAATTCATAGTACCACAATCAGGACACGAGTAATGCTGAGCCATCTCCCTGTACCACTGTTCCCATCCGACTTCTTTGATACGTGCCTGGGATTGCCATATTTCAATCCTGTGTGGTAGAACCGACTGGAACTGCTTAAGTTCTTCGCAGGGATAATCGCTGCATTCTATACAAAAATCGATCCCTTTTTTCGTCGAGCATTCCAGCATTTTACAGGTATTGCAATAGCTGGTTCTTACGTCCGAGCGGCACCCCTCACATTTTATAGCTTCAACCGACTGACTAAGCATTTCCGCTATCATACTTAATCTTTCCGGTTTCTCAGTTGTGCCAATAAAAATGCTGCAGGCAGGACAGAAAAGCCCACAAACGGCAGCCTTCTGCTTATCGGGCTTTTTGAGATTCTCGTGTTGTTCTTTCAGTTTTTAATCTCTCCCCTGACGCTGATAATGGTTTCTCAGTTTCATATATATCTCGCTGCCAAGACACTCTTCGGCGTACTGGCAATAGTCTACGCAGGAGTTAATGTTGTTATAAACGGCTTGCCCGCAGGACGGGCAGTCAACCTTCATGTCAACAGAGAAGAGCTCAACTTCCCCGCCGCATTTCGGACATTTCTTTATCGTGATCGTCGGCGTCCTGATGCTGGACGCTCCCGGGCATTTAAACAGCATCGTCACCCGTATATAATAGGCGTGCAAACCGGCGGTCACTATGATTTATGTCACGTTTTCCCTTCAATCTCCGAAGCGCTGCAAAAGTTTATAGATGGCCCGGGCTCCGAAGTCCAGCGCTTCTACGGGGATACGTTCATTTGCGGCATGAAACAGCTTGTCGCATTCAACATCGGGGGGCAGCTTCATAGGTGTGAACCCATAGGTCTGAATTCCCAGTTTTGAGAAAAGCCGGGCATCCGTTACTGCAGGGAAAAGCATGGGAGTTGGCACGCCGCCAGGGTCGGCCTCGCGCAGGATAGCAGCAAGTGTTTCATACAAGCCCATGTTCGGTTCCGTTGGACCCGGTGAGAAGTGCGTGACTGCCAGGTCAATGTCGCTGCCAACAACATGGCGTAATTCGGTTACCAGGTCGTCCGGAGTAAAGCCTGGCAGAAGCCTGCAGTCAAGATTTATGACTACCTGGCCCGGCATTATGTTAAAACCTTCTCCTCCATGGATACCGGTAGCAGCGGCGGTGTTATGCAGGATCGGATCAAACATCCTTGCCTGGCTGCCGAGCAAATCGAGGACGGAATTCGTTAATCCAGGGATCAGCAACTGCATAAAAACCTGTTTCAGGGGGGCTGGAAGTCCCTCGGCAGTGCCCCTCACCTGCTCCTTTGCCACCGGCGTGATATGTACTGGCAGCCGCCGCTCCAGGTTTTGCAGGAATCGTGACACCTTCGCCATGATACCGCCGCGCACGGGCCAGGCGCCGTGACCCCCGGGCCCCTGAATGGTTGCCACCATGCCGCAACCCTGTTTTTCGGTGACCATTATGGGATAAAACCTGCGTCTGTTTATGTAAGTCGCATACCCGCCGAACTCGCCGACGGCATAACGGATGTCCTTGAAAGTATCGCTATGGTTTTTAACCAGGTACTCAGCGCCGTAGGCGCTCCCATTCTCCTCATCGCAGAGGATGGCAAATACGATGTCCCCCGCCGGCACGGGACCTTCAAACGCGGCACGCATGATGGCAGACATCATCATGGCGATACCGCCTTTCATATCCATGGCACCGCGTCCCCAGATATAACCGTCCAGCTCGATGCCGGCGAAAGGATCAACTCTCCACTTCTGGTTGGCGGTGGTGACGACGTCTATGTGACCGTACATTAATAGGGGGGGCGCGTCGCCTCTGCCGGGCAGGCGGGCGACGAGGTTAGGTCTGGAGGGCTCTACTGCAAGGATAAATGTGGGAATTCCCGCCCAGGCGAGGAGGTTATTGATATAGTTGATGCAGGCGGCCTCGTTGCCCGGGGGATTGGTCGTATTGATGCGTATTAAATATTGCAGGATTTCTGCGGGCCTGTGATATAT
>CAYLRS010000282.1:0-2832 GCA_964385895.1 uncultured Dehalococcoidales bacterium | reverse complement strand
TATCAGCATTGTGACCCAATATGTCCGTCGTGGGCATATGAGATGGACATGGACTCATCTTGCGCAACATACCGTTTCAGCAGCGTACGTTATGACTCTGTAGTCTTTTACATTCAAAGGATGAGTAACGGGACAGAGGCCCAGAAATCCTACCAGGAACAGCGAAGTTCTTGGCGCAAGGGTCAGATGAGCGCCGTGGCCCTAGGCGATGAAGGAGCGGATCTTCAATATTTTGAACAGGAACCTCCCTTCACTCCATATTCATATATACTGATATTTCGACGCGGGCCCTATTATGTCTCTGCTGACATTGATTATTATTTGGTCCCGAACCGCAGCGAGACAGATTTTGCTGCAAAAGTAGCGAAAACACGTATGATCGCCGCAAAGATAGACGTGAATATTCAAGCATCGCAACCCGCGGTCAGGGCCAACCGCTTGCCCATCATCCTTATCCCCGGAGTGGCCGGAACAATACTCTTTAGCAGTGGGAAGGGCGAGGTATGGCCCCTCGCTCCCCAGGCCAATAGGGTTGATATGACCCTGAATCCTGATGGTAAAACCTCTGCCACAGGAGCCAGCATCTTTGTAGTCGATATCCTGCGCCGAGCAGGTCCGATGAACTTCTATGGCGGCATGATGAACTATCTGACCCAACTGGGCTACAAAGAGGGAACAGACCTGTTCACCTTTCCGTATGACTGGCGATTTAGCAATGATGAACACTTCGGCAATCTGGATGACACCATCAACACTGCATTGGAAAAGAACGGTAGCAAGAAGGTCATCCTCCTGGCACACAGCATGGGAGGCATCATCGCCAGGGCTTATGTCTTCTCCAATCCGGATAGAGCAAGCAAGGTGGATTCCTTCATTACAATGGGCACCCCTTATTGGGGCGCACCTAAGGTATATTACTCGCTTATCAACGGATACCAGTTTGGCAATCCCACCGTGCGACAGGAATTGATGAAAGTCCTAATGCAGAATATGTCCTCCGCCTATCAGTTGCTGCCCCGAGTACCTTTCATTGAGGATACAGTCAACAAGCGATCTTTAAGCCTGGAAGAAACCTATGGCATCCGCTACAAATGGTTCGAAGACGTTATTCCGGGCGTAATACGCGATAAGTACATCCCCACCCGGGGCAACGTTCAGACCTTCAACAGAGCCCTGGTTGAGAAGGCTAAAGCGTTCAATGCCTCCAGCGGCACCAGGCAGTCTCCGATGCGCCTGCCCGCCGGCGTTAAGCAATACGTTATTATCGGCCAGGGAGTGAAGACCCTGGGATCTTATAGTTTGCGCGATTGGCAACCCGGGTGGGTCTTCTACGGCAGTTACCTGGAATTGGCCAACGGTAGAGAGGTGATCCTGGAGCCTGTATTCCTCGATGGCGATGGAACCGTCCCATTGTGGTCGCTGGAGATATCCGGTGCAGCGGCCACGTATTATCTCCCATATAGACGAGAAGATTCCACGGCACATGGCGATTTGCCGGCCAATAAGACAGTTCAAGCCATTGTGGGACAGATTGTCAACGGCAACCCGCCGAGTCCTGCGCAGTATCCCAATACCTATCCCAAAGATTACAAGGACGTTGAAGGCGGGATTTTGAGTTTCATCTTTGGCATCGGTTACTCCATGGATTTCACCCTTCGCTCCGCCGCACACCTGAAAATTATAGACGAGAGCGGTGGCATGCTGGGATTCAATAGCCAGGGCGGAATTGACGAAAATCTGCCCACGGGAACCTTCCTGTCCATGGATGGAGTTGAATATAGCTCAATCGCAGACCCCAACCGAAACTACAAGGTATCCGTTACCGGGATCAACGAAGGTAAGTTCCAGTTGACGGCCAAAGTAACGAAAGATGGAAAAATCACGACGTTCTCTTATCCTGAAGTGCCAGTGAAAGTGGGCGATGTAGCGCAATTCAATGTTATTCCCGGCCAAGTAACAACGAATATGCCGCCTCTGGTTACTAATGATGGGAAAAGCATCCAACCTGCGATTTCAGACGTCACACCCGTCCAAAAACCCAAAGAGCCATCCTCATCGGGTGCGACACCGAAAAAGCCTGGCTCATCCAGGTGCTTCATCGCCAGCGCTGCATACGGTAGTGAGACTTCCGCGGAGCTGGATACACTACGGGCTTTCCGTGATAGGGTCCTTATGAAAAGCAGCCTGGGCAGATTATTTGTAGATACTTACTACAGGTACAGCCCTCCGACAGCCGAGTTCATTGCTGGGCACCAGGAAATAAAAACGCTGGTGAGAGAGCTGATACTCAACCCGTGGATAACAGTCCTGAAAAACACGCAGTATATTTGGAAGGATTAATAAGCATTAGGCTACATAAGCGGGTGTAAGCTGCAGCATCTGGCTGCTTAACCGACTGGCCCCGTATCAGGTCACCGATGTGCTGCCAGGCCCACCGTTGTGCGATCAGTGCAGAGCCAAGCGCCTCAGCCCCCGGTTCGGAGGCGCTGAACTCCAGGTGCAGGTCCACAAGCATCTCGGGTATAACCTACTGCCGGATCGTCTGCCAGGACGCTTCGCGGAAGAACTCGCCGAGTATTCCGGCCGGTCCGCCCACGATAAGCGTTCGAGGGTTGTAGATCTGGATAAGCCTGGCACAGGCATCGCCAAGACAAGCCGTTATGAAGCGCTTATAAAAGCTTCATTCTATTTTGATTGAGATCGAGTCTGAAAGCCATAATACTAAATCCAAAATCGGAAAGAATTGTTAGCATTAGGCAATTATCTTAATATGTCTATGGAGCGGGTGAAGGGATTCGAACCCTCGACGTCTTGCTTGGGAAGCAAGCACTC
>CAYLRS010000281.1:0-2833 GCA_964385895.1 uncultured Dehalococcoidales bacterium | reverse complement strand
CGGGTATTCGTGCGTCCTGACCTGGCACTGGCTTAACGGGTTTTTGAAGCCCCACATACCTACCATACAGCTCGTCATCTATACACCTGAAGGTAAAAGGTATGCAGGTTTGGACGCGGTCGATCCAAAAGACTGCACTGCCAGTCAGGAATTCTGCAACGTGAAAATGGGGAGCAGTTATTTACGGCAAGAGGGCAAGGTTTACAAGATGTCAATGCATAGCCGTAATGTTGGTTGCGACCTTACGTTCCAGGGCACTATACCAGGTTGGAAAAGCGGTGACGGTAAAATTCCTATTAACGGTGGAGAAATGGTTCAAGGTTGGGTAATTCCCTGCCCCAGGGCAAGGGTGGAAGGTAAGCTATTTATCAAGGATAAAGAAATTCAGGTCAAAGGAGACGGATATCACGACCATAACTGGGGAAACGCCGATCTGTACGACATTTTCCATGGATGGTACTGGGGAAGGTTGAACGATCCGAAATATACGATTATTTTCTCCAATACCCAGGCGTTAAATGGCCAAATTCTGCCCTCTCTTTACATTGCCGATGAAAAATCAACTGTATTATCGACCGACAGATACGATTTTGCCGTTGAGAAAGAGGAACCTGATACAGCTACCGGACAATTGTATGCCAAAATCATTACGCTTAAATACAGCGGGGATGACATTAAATTAAGGTGCCGTCTTGATACCAAAACCGTAGTCGAACACAATCAACTCCCAAAGGTTAATGAATACAATATGTTCAACTGGAGATTCCTGGCAGATTACGAGGGTGAAATCACATTAGACGGTAATACGGATAAGATTAGAGGCGAAACAATTCACGAGAGGTTGCTTTTCAGGGCTTAATTTAGTAAATCTTCATAGATCAAATTGAGTTTGCGGATTTATATTACAGTATTCTAGAAAAAAATTAAAGGAGGGTTTATACGGATATGCCTGACAGAGTTGGAATAGTGGCGGCCGCAATGACGAAATTTGAGGCGGCCAAACCCTGGCAACATCTTGCCGAGTTGGTGCTGGAGGTGACGGATAAAGTCGTTGAAGCTGCCGGCATCTCACTTCAAAACGATGTGGAAAGCGTAGTCAGTTGTTCGCAGGACCACTGGGATGGCAGAACGATTTCCTCGATGCCCATACCTGATGTTACCTGTGCCCACCTGAAGGATGAGTCAAAAGTAGCCGGCGATGGTGCTTATGCTGTTCTCTATGGCGCCATGCATGTTCTTTCGGGCGATCATAAATTAGTACTGGTGGTCAGTCACTGCGCTGAATCGCACACCGACGGCACTATTATTGAGAACTGGTCGATCGATCATGTATTCAACCGTATGCTTGGCCTTGATTACACTATGGCAGCGGCCATGCAGGCCAGAAGATATATGGACAAATATGGTGTTACTCCCGAACAATTTGCCAGGGTGGTGGTTAAAAACAAGGGTAATGCCAAAAAGAATCCATACGCACAGGAATCGGCAACACTTAGTGTTAATGACGTTTTAAAGTCGAAGATGCTGGCGGATCCTATTACTGTGATGGACAAGAAACCTGTATCCGATGGTGCCTGTGCCATGATACTTGCCACAGAGGAGATCGCTAAAAAACTAACCGATAAACCGGTGTGGATAAAGGGAGCCGGCAACTGTTATGATCCGCATTTTCTGGGGGACCGCGAACTGGCTGATTGTGATGCCTTAGAATCTGCATCTAAGAAAGCGTATAAGATGGCGGGAATTAAGAACCCGGTCAAAGAGATAGATCTTGTGGAACTATCTGAATATTATTCCTACCAGGAGCTCTTATGGACCGAGGGTCTCGGTTTATGCAAACGGGGAGAAGGCGGAAAGCTTATCGATAGCGGAAAGACACAATTAAAGGGTGAAATACCGATTAACCCGTCGGGTGGCTTGCTCTCAGGTATCCCCGTTACTGTGGCAGGGATGTCAAGGGTTGCAGAGGCTGTCTGGCAGTTGCAGGGCCGGGCAGGAGAGCGACAGGTCCCTGGAGCCAAACTGGCGGTAGCCCACGGCTGCGGTGGAATCTGCGGCCAGATGCATTGCGTCCTGGTATTGGAAAAGGGAGGCAAGTGACATGCATAACAGGGTTGCCATTGTTGGCATCGGGCAGACAACGCATAGCGGCAGACGGCCGTATGTTAATGATGGCGAGTTAATTTACGATGCTGTTACAAGGGCACTGGCCGATGCGAACTTAAGTTTGAAAGATATTGAATCCGTAATGCTGGGCAATATGGATCTTTTCGAGGGGCACCATCTAAATGATGCTATGCTATCTCTTTACAGTGGAGCCATGGGTAAACCCGGTTTCAAGATGAATACCGGTGGTACTGTCGGTACCATGTTAGCCATACAGGGCTGGTATCATATAGCTTCAGGAATGTTTGATACCTGTCTTGTTATCGGGTGGGAGAAACATGATGAAGGTCCTGTTACTCCGGCAATAACGACTATTACGGATCCATCAGTAGATCGGCCGTTCATGGTTGGCGCCATTGGAGGCCTGGCAACAGTATCAATAGATTATATGAACAGGACAGGTTGCAAATTGGAGCATGCCGCGATGGCGCGCGCAAATGCATCACTGAACGCAGCAAGGAATCCCAATGCTCACCTGCGCGACAAATACAGCATGCAAGATGTGCTTAATGCCAGGATGGTACTCTATCCGCTAAACCTGCTTATGTGTTGTCCCACGAGCCTCGGAGCCTGTGCCATGGTATTTGCCAGCGAAAGCAAAGCCAGGAAGATCACCAAGAAACCGGTATGGATCAAGGACCACGTTACTGTGCACGTAGAATATGGC
>CAYLRS010000280.1:0-2844 GCA_964385895.1 uncultured Dehalococcoidales bacterium | reverse complement strand
GTCACGCCAGAAAGAAATATGAAACTCCTGGGGTCAATACCCTTCTCCCTTACAAAATCCCTTTCAGAATAATAGAACCCGGTAAGAAGTCCCGGTATATAGTACTTCTCTTTCACTTCCTGGACGAAGTCAGCGGGGAAGTTTATCTCAGGAATTACTTTGAAGGCATGCTTGGGAGGTATATTGCAGATAACTATGGGAGCATCTATTGTTTCCGAACCTTGCTTCGTCTTTATTTTAATTCCCTTAACTTTTTTATTTTCTACGATAACCTCCTCTACGGGCGAATCCGTCCAGACATCGCCACCGTTATTCCTGATCGCCTTGCTTAACTGGACAGCAATATTCAAAGTTCCAATGCCGGCATCTATTTGGCCTACCGACCCGGTAACCAGATCCATCTGGATATCTTTGGCTATTGCCTGGTATTTCAAAAAATCGCGGAGGTGCATGTCGTCCGGGTTAGCCATCGCAGTCTGTGAACCTGCGAGGTTCCTGATGAACAGCCAGTTCTCTTCATTGCAGTCTCTTTCCCTGAGAAAATCACCCAGGGAACCCTTTGCTTGCTCAATCTGCTCAAATGACCATGTAGCCATTTCGCGAAGCAGTTTCCTGGCCGATTTGCCGCCATCGCTCATCCAATCGTAAGGTTTGCCGTGTTCAACCTGGTACCATTTCGTCTGGTCCTTGTTATCAATTACAGCAAAGCCCTTATTAGTTTTCATATATATCGGGTTGTCCAGGTATTTACACAGGAAAGAAATCCTGCTCCTATCACCCCAGAACAAACCATGGCCGCCATCATTTATACAGTGATTGAACCAACCTTTTTTAACCACCGTCTCAAACCCTGGCTCAGATTTAGCAAGCCATGTGCCTGTGCTTGCCAGAGCCCGTGTAAAATCCTTGTATTCGTAAGGCTTATCTATGATCCAGAGTTTATTATCTTTTCCATAAAAGCTGAGAATGCGGCCGCCTATAAATGATTCCTTTTCTACTACAAGGACCTTTTTACCTTCTTTAGACGCAAGAATGGCTCCCGTACCAAGACCGCCAACGCCTGATCCTACCACGATTACATCATACTGTTTTACTGCCATATATATCTGTTTACCTCCCCAACATATTGTTTTATTGACTGGTCAATCATTATACTGTTACAATGACTCACTGTCAATCCAATTCATACACAGATAATTAATGACCTTTTTTTATTTGGCTCGATACATTCATTTGCTTAATGCAAAAAATTAAATTAATTGGAGGTTTTTCATGGATACTTCTTACTTGTCTTTGCAAGGTAAAGTCGCACTGGTAACAGGAGGCAGCCGTGGAATAGGAAGGGCGATAGCACTCCAATTTGCCGACGCCGGAGCTGACGTTATAGTGAGCAGTCGGAAACTGCCGGATCTCGAAAAAACAGCCGAGGAAATAAAAAATAAGGGGCGCAGAAGTCTGGCTATCTCAGCGCATAATGCAAAAATGGATGAGTTAAAAAATCTGGTCAGCAGAGTGAAAGATGAGTTTGGCCGTATTGATATATTGGTAAATAATGCCGCCGCTAATCCCGTGATGGCCGACGTGCTCCATATGGAAGAGGCACCATTTGACCTCATTATGAATGTAAATGTGAAGGGCTACTATTTCCTGAGCCAGGCCGCGGCTAAGATGATGGTTGAACAGGGTAAAGGTGGCGCAATCATCAACGTAGCCTCAGTGGGTGGATTTTTTGTAACCGTGGGTTTAGGCCCGTATTGTATGAGCAAGGCTGCCATAATCATGATGACCAAAGCTCTGGCTGCCGAACTCGGATCTTATAATATAAGGGTTAACTGCATAGCCCCGGGTATTGTCCAGACAAGATTCAGTGAGGCGCTATGGAGCAACGAGAAACTTATGGCTGAGGCAATGAAGAAAATGGCCCTTAAAAAGATATCACAGCCTGAGGAAATCGCCAGAACCGCGTTATACCTGGCTTCCGACGCGTCCAGTTTCATGACAGGTTCTACGCTGATACTAGACGGCGGCGCAAATCTCTAAATCTGCAGCATTCATTCAGGAGGTTGCCTTGGAAAAATTAGTTGATTATAGCGGTCAGTTGCTACCTGAAATAAATTTCGAAGATTTTTCCCGCGATACGCTGGTGAAGTTATTGATCATGTATGCGAAGCTATATATAGCTATTGATGGCTTCTGGTACATGACGGTAATGGAAAGGAACGGAAACGATGAGGCACTTGCCTGTGACATACAGGCCTGGACAATTATGAGCAAGTATGAGAAAAAGAGAATAGGTGAGACATTAAATATCGAGGGTAAAAACGTCCTGTCATTTATCAAGACACTTCAAATAAGCCCCTGGTTCATACATACAAAGTATACGGTGGATATGGAAAATAATAATAGTGCTGTACTGACAGTTACTTACTGCCCAACCCTCGAAGCGCTGGAGAAGGAAGGTAGAGGCCGTCAAAAGGATATATGCACTGTGTTTGAACCCAAGGTTTTTAGGAATTACGCTTCGTTATTTAACCCTGATATAGAAGTTGAGCCATTATCACCCCTTCCTCGGGAAAAACAGGAAGATATATGCTGCAAATGGTCATTTAAACTGAAAAGCTGAATTAAGAAAATCAGGCCCCGTCGTTATTGGCAACGGGGCCTGATCGATAGAACTGTTGTGGCTATTTCTCTATTTAATTCCAGCCAGATCTTCGGCTATCTTCTTGCACCTCTTAAGCTCATCCCTGGCTTCAGCAAGTATCATCATTCTCTGTGCCATCAGCGAGCCTTCGCCATGAAGCACCATTACTTCATATTCGGATGCAAGCTGCCTGCGGATCA
>CAYLRS010000279.1:0-2846 GCA_964385895.1 uncultured Dehalococcoidales bacterium | reverse complement strand
TTTTAGATGACCTCAAATACAAATCTTTAAATATGTAAGGTATGAAGTCATATATCGTGATAATGGTTTTTACAGGAAACGCCTTGTTTAAAATAACACTGTGGCCTTGATCTTCAAAGGGACTCAAAATGTGCAATAAATCTAATGGTTTTAAGGCATACTTAATATATTGTATTAGTCGATTGGCCGGATTCAGGTCGTTACCTGGAAAGTAATTTATTGCATGACTCTGAACGTTCTTATATCGATTAAAATTAAATCTGATACCACGGTCTTGATATAAACCGTTGTAAAATAAAAAATATTCGTTGTCCTGATAAAACTCAAACAAATATTTTAAGAAGCTGTAATTGTATTTCCCTATGCCACCAATGCTATTTATTGATTGTAACGCTTGCATGTCAAAGCCTATTCTCATTTTAACAACCTGTACTGGTTTACTTGTGGCTCACCAAAAATCAGCCTGAACCCTTCAAGGTCAATCCGCCATCCCACGGGCAGAATGACGTGATATAGTTGCCCTATGGCATTGCTTATGCACGGACTTCCCCATTGCCGCGTTGATAATTTGTTTCAACGCAATTTTAAGCGATTCGGGATTACACTCTTGCCGAACATACTGCAACGCGTTTTGCTGTAGCTGATACCACAGTTCCTCATCCCTGAACAACCTCACTGTTTTTTCCATAAATTCAGCAGTATTTTTGGCCACCAAAGTTTCTTTGCCATCTATCAATTTAAGCTGTGAAGCTGTTAGTTCGGAGACCACAGAAGGAATGCCATGCCCCATAGCACCTATTAACTTTAAAGGAATACCAGCAGAATACCGGTGTGGTACTACAAAAACGCGGCATTTTTCATAATACTCACTGAGATCTTCAACATATCCAGTTACAATGATTGATGACGAGGCAAGCTGTTCGACCGGCTCAGGTGGAGTGTTTCCCACGATAAAAAGCCGGCAAGCCAATTCCTGTTGGACTCGTGGGAAGATCTCATTAGTAAAATAGAGGATGGCGTCTTCATTTGGCGAATCCAGACCCAAAAATGCACCAATAAAAAGTATGTCATTCCTTTCGCTGAAGGGAGTTTTCGGCTCGTTCACCTCAATAGGATACCCCCAAACCACCACATTATCCAGGCTGGTCTTCTGCAAAATAATTGCCTTTTCATTTTCAGAGACTGTAATGACCAAATCTGCCTTTTTCATCAGACTTATCTCTTCCCACACCATATGCTCGGCGTCATTATCCTCCAGTTTAGTCCCCTTAACCTTTGCCTTCAAGAGCTCACGCAGTGAGAACATTGCTTCAGCATCATAAACAAGAGCAGCGTCTGGGAAGAATTCTTCAATTACAGGGAGGGCTCTTTCCATCAGGTATGGCCTGCTTACCAGGACTAAGTCATACTGCCCGGTCCTATCTCTAGAGAATCGCATAAAATCCAGCTTATCTCCATAAAAGACTTCTATGCCCAATTGTTGCAACTCGCCCGTGTATGGTTGCCATGGCATTGTGTCCCCCAGCGGGAAGAACGTCACTTTATAGCCAAGCTCTGCCAGCAGTATTAGCATCTGATAGGCCCTGGGAAACCCCGCACCCTGATGGCATACCGGAACCCTATCATCCACGACAAGGATACTCCTGCCAGCGCGCCTATCCCTGGCTGAGAAAATATTCTCTGGCCTCTGCGGCAGATAATACTTGTGCAGCACATCACTCCACTTGCTGATGAACTTTGCCCTGGTTATTTCGGTATAGCTCAGGCCAGAAGTCCCACCCGGGTTGTACGTGACTCCTTCAAAATGGATAACCAACGACTTTGGTTGATACATGACTCTATATCCCAGGTCTCTGATTCGGAAGCAGAGGTCAGGTTCGTCGTAAAATGCAGGCTTAAATGTTTCATCAAGGCCGCCTATTTTTTTAAATAGTTCTTTTTTAACCAGGAGACTGGCACCAGCGCAGTAATCTACTTCTCGAACATAGTTGTACTCTGGTTTATCCGGGTCATCACCACGGCCGTAATTCCATCCGGAGCCATCGTTCCAGATAATACAGCCGGCCTCCTGCAATTTGCCATCGGGATAAACGAGCCTGGAACCAACGGCCCCAACGTCTTCCCGCTTCATGAGGTCGAGCATAGGTGGCAGCCAGTCCCTGGTAACCAGCGTATCGTTATTCAGAAACAGGATGTACTTGCCCTTGCTTGCCTTAGCCCCACGGTTGCAGGAATCTACAAATCCACTGTTATGCCTGTTCTTGATCAGACGCAGATTTTTTATTTTTGATAATATATCTTTTGTCCCGTCGGTTGAACAATCGTCCACCACAATAACCTTAAAATCCCCTTCTGTATTTTCTCTGATTGACTTCAGGCAATCAAGGGTATACCGGCAGTTATTGTAAGCCGGGATGATGATTGAAACCTCCGGCTTATCAGATGGGACGGGAAATATTAACTTTTTAGCCTCTTTCATCCACTCAAGCCGCTCCCTTTTAGCCTCTTTCATCCACACAAGCCACTCCCTTGCCCGCCTGAAGAAGCTTCGCCAGCCTTCGTTCAAGATGACCCGCATGCCGGTAAGTCCTAATTCGTAGTAATTACGGGGTTTTGTACCCGGGCGTAAGAGCTTGTCAATAATAACGCGGAACCGACTCATTATTTGTACCATAATGCCGTTATGTACATCTTGTATGTATGATTCAAGGTAATTTATCCGGCCATTTCTGGCCTGCACAACCGCATTAAGCTCGGTCACCTGGGCCTGGCTGGAATTGAGCTTGGTGGTCAGAGTGAGGAGTTAAGGCAACGGCTCAAATTGCTTGGCTATAGATAACAACATA
>CAYLRS010000278.1:0-2853 GCA_964385895.1 uncultured Dehalococcoidales bacterium | reverse complement strand
TTATTCAGCACCCTGAAGCACCGGAAGTCGGTGGAAGGTGGGCGTGTCTTTATTTTCCCCAACCCGGTAAATGCCCGCTCGGCATCCGCAGCTAAAAAAAGCGAACCCGTAATCAGTATAAGGTCCCTGCTGCCGGCGATGGCCAGCGTGTTCGCCAGGGCTTCAACAATATTTTCCTCCACGATTGCGCTTACTTCGGCCTTTTTAAAGATGTCAGCCAGCGTACCTGCGGTGGTGGCCCTCGGATGACTCGAGGTTGTCAAGACAATCCGGTTGGCAAAATGCGCCAGTTCCATTGCCATGCCCGCGATGTCCTTGTCACTCGAAGAGCCGAAAATGACGAACGACCGTTCATAGGTAAAGTACTTCTTGACGGATTCGACCACTTTTTTAATTGAATCGACGTTGTGTGCACCATCGATTATCACAACGGGAGAGCTATTAAGGACCTGCAACCTGGCAGGCCAGTGAACAGTGCTCAACCCTTTCGCCATGTCGGAAAAATCGATCTTAATACCCCGCAGCTTTAATACTTCCAGAGCCGCCACCGCCAGCGAGGCGTTATCCAGTTGGTGGTCTCCAAGAAGCGGGATAAAAAACTCATAGTTGCCCGATATACCAGCCACCGTGAAAACCTGCCCGCTGAGGTCACCGCGCAGCCGCTTCCATTTAATATCCTTTTTCGCAATGATCAAAGGTACATTCAGATAGCGGCATCTCTGCTCGATTACCACCGCGGCCTCCGGTGGTTGCAGCGCACTCACAACCGTACTCCCCGCCTTGATGATCCCGGCCTTTTCGGAGGCGATCTGGGCCAGACTTTCACCTAGCACCTGCGTGTGATCGAGGCTGATCGAGGTGATGATGCAGACGTCCGGATCTACAACATTGGTGGCATCCAGCCTTCCACCCATACCTGTTTCAAGTACCTGGGAACCTGCTTTCTTCGCACTAAAGTACGAGAATGCCATCGCAGTGATGACCTCGAAGGTGGTCAGCTTCCCGTAGCGGGACTCATGGTTTATTGACAGCACTACTGGTTGAATGTCGGCAGCCAACCGTGCAAAGTCCTTTTCTGATATGGGGTGCCCGTTCAGCGCTACACGTTCCCTCCAATTATGGAGGTGCGGAGAGGTGAATAGCCCTGTCCGGTAGCCGGCAGCAGCCAGCACACTGGATATCATGGCAGCCGTGCTACCCTTACCCTTGGTCCCCGCAATATGGACAGTCTTGCGTCCCAGGTGAGGATTGACCA
Organism: uncultured Dehalococcoidales bacterium; assembly: GCA_964385895.1. Classification (GTDB taxonomy): domain Bacteria; phylum Chloroflexota; class Dehalococcoidia; order GIF9; family UBA5629; genus CAYLRS01. The sequence goes on along the minus strand of CAYLRS010000278.1, from coordinate 1,598 downwards.
GTACTTCGAGCAGGAGTTCCATCCTGCGCAGGTCGTAGTTGGCGGAGTTGTAAGCTACACCCGGTGATTTCTCATAATCTGTCAGGCTTAAAAGAAATTCTTCAGCCTGTTGGTAGTTCATGTCGGGGTGCATTATAGCATCGCCTGTTTTGCCGGTCATTAACCGGGGCGCGATTTAATATAAAATATGGAAGCAGTAAATTCGTTTTGGAGGTAAAATATCATGTTGGCTCTGGAGGTACAGTTACGGATAATAGATCTTGCCTGGGATTGGGTGCTGAAAAGCAGGGGTGGCAGCGCCATACCGCCGATCGAATCGATAAAGGAAATGGCCAGGCGCTTCGACGAGGCTTATAGCTCGATTTACGAGACGATCAGGGAAAAATAGTCCATTTTTGTGGACCTAATTTGTCTTATTGATTGCCGTGCCGCTTTGATTCATGGCTTTACGGTTTTGGGCATGCTGCGGCCTTTCCACTTGGCTTTACCCTGCATAGTCAGCACCATCGAAGAGATGGCAATGACCGTCATGAAAATAGCGCTTACCGGATACAGAAAGACGAGGTAAAGCGGGAAGTGGAAACGGTGATGGCTTATGCCCCAGAGCAGTAGCGAAAGGAATACCGCCATCGCTGCCGCCGAGGTGATTTCGAGGGGAAAAGCCGGTTGTGCCAGGCCGACACCAAGCATTATTACCGGAAAGACAAATGCTGCCAGCACGATTAACTGCATGAAAACGAGGAAAAACGGGTCGAAATTGAAAGTAGCAAAGGTGCTCTTGGTCAGGCCTTTCCAGGTCTGATCGAAATTCCGGTACATGCGGCAGGATACCTGTCCGTTGCCATCGAGAAGCCTGTAAGGCAATCCCAAGCCATGCACCTTCCTGCCTATGGCGATATCGTCCACTACGTTTTGCCTGACTGCTGCATGTCCACCCGCCGCATCATACGCCTCCCTGCGGAAGAGCAGGAACTGTCCCAGCACGGCGAAGAGCAGAGGGGTGCGCTGAAGGTTGGTCAGGGCCAGCGGCACCCCGCAGAGCATGCCCAGGTAGAATGCCGGTATGCTGAGCCGCTCCGACCAGGTGACCACTATCTGCCGCGGCAGCGCCGAGATAAGGGAGGCATTCTCCGCGATCATGGCGGCTGCCGCATGGCGTAGCATATCAGGATGATGTGTTGTATCTGCGTCGACGAAGAGAAGCAACTCGCCGTCCGCAGCCTGCGCCAGCTGGTGGCATGCCCAGTGCTTGCCCAGCCAGTCATACGGGAGCGGTTTGCCTTTCAGCAACTTAAGCCTGGTATCTTTACTGGCGAATTCCTGAAGTATCTCCCACGTCCTGTCTGTTGAGTGGTCATCCAGGACGATCACCTGGAAATCGGGGTAGTTCTGGGTCAGGAGCATGCCCACGCAAAGCCCTATGTTTTCCTCTTCATTACGGGCGGGGACCAGCACGGAAAAACGGGGAAAATTCTTCGGCATCAGGTAGGTGTTCAGTCGGCGCAGGTACCTCAGGTTGCTCAGTGATATTAGCAGGAGCACAATCAGGCCGAGTACTACGCCTGCCTGAATGTAGAACAGGATTTCCAATGAAAGAT
>CAYLRS010000277.1:0-2859 GCA_964385895.1 uncultured Dehalococcoidales bacterium | reverse complement strand
GCCATCAGGGGGAAGTCATCATACCTGATTGCAACGCCCCTGTACCACATAACCGGGCACCATACCTCTCAATTTGCTATATTCATGACTGCTCAGGTCATCCTGGTACCCGACCCCAGGGACATAGACAACCTGAAAGCGTTGCTTGAGAAACACGTCCCCACCATATGCTGCTGCGTGCCAACTCAGTATGCCAGGCTTATTCAAAAGGGCCTGGTTAGTCTACCTACAACATTTACGTCATCAACGGCTGCTTTACCCGAAGAGACGTCAAGGAAGTTCAAAGAGAGCACAGGGAGTACGATAAGCGACAATTTTGGTATGAGTGAGGCAGGGGGCGTGACGCACACTAACCTCGCGGTATCCGATCTTGTCGAAAAGAAAAAGCCCGGCTCCATCGGTGTTCCGGTGCCTGATACCGAGGTCAAGATCATCGACCTGGAAACAGGTAATGAAGCGGCCGACGGCAAAGAAGGTGAACTGTGGATACGCGGCCCCCAAATCATGAAAGGATACTGGCCTACGCCAGGCAGTGGCCTGATTGACGGATGGCTGCCCACGGGTGACGTGGTGCGTATGGATGAAGACGGGTACTTCTATGTAACCGACCGTGTAAAGGACATGGCCAATGTTTCCGGTATGAAGGTCTATACGATCCTTGTTGACAAGGTACTGCAACAGCATCCTGCTGTGGCCGAATGTGCCGCTGTGGGAGTGCCTGACCCGGAGCGACCCGGAAGTGACCGCGTAAAAGCCTTTATCGTATTGAAAAGTGCATTCGATGACAAGGTTAGTCAAGAGGATATTATCCAATTCTGCAGGGAAAGGCTTGCGCCTTATGAAGTACCTAGGTACGTGGAATTCAGAAAGGAGCTGCCGCGCAGCCCTATCGGTAAAGTGCTCAAGCGCCAACTGAGGGATGAGGATACTTTTAAGCTTACACAGACAACCGACAATTAAGCGCAGGAGGGTATTAGTTTATGAAACCACGAATGATTTACGACTGTGACAGGATGACCGCGGAGGAACGGTTTCAAACCGTTATCAGGCTGGAAAAACCTGACCGTGTACCCATCTGCATGATGATTTACAATTATGGCCCCTTTCATACCGGCACGAAGTTCAGCGACTATTTACACAAGCATGAGACCTACATGCAGGTGATGCAACAGGTCTATGCGGATATTGGGCCGTGGGATATCTACTGGTATATGAACTCGGGTTCGCGGCTGACCATGAGCTACACAATTATGATGCGCTACCTTTATCCCGGAGATGAGCTTCCCGAAAACGAGATGATTAAGGTCGATGAAGTGGAGTACATGCAACCTGAGGACTATGACTGGATGCTGGCGCTGAAGGATAAAGGCGCTGACTACGCCATGCGCACCAAACTGATGCCGCGCTTCTGCAAAGAGGCGGCAGGGAAAGGCAAATATAGGTTATTGCTTGCACTTTATCTTAGCTCCTTAAAGCAGAAGTCGCGCTGGGACAAGGATTTAAAATGGGCAGGGGAGCAGGGGTTGGCCATGCTTTTTGGCTATATAGCCGAGGTCCCTTTCGATACGCTCTCCCAGGCACGCACCATCATGGGCTTTTCCCTGGATTTACATCGCCGTCCGGCCAAGATACACGGCGTATGCGATAAACTCGCGCTTGATTGGGCTGTCAGTGCGATCAAGATCGCCAGGGCCATGGGTGTGCCACGTGTAGTCTGTGCGCTGCACCGCTCCTCCAATAGCTTTATATCACCCAGGCAATTCGAGGAGTTAGCCTATCCCAGCCTTGAAATCATCTGCAACACCCTTATCGACAACGGCGTGACACCTGTCCTACACTGTGACGGCGACTGGCTGGGCACCCTGAAGGCACTGAGAAGACTGCCGGCCGGGAAGGTTGTCATGCAGCTTGACGGTGCTACCGACATTTTTAAGGCCAAAGAGGAAATCGGCGACCGTATGTGCCTGTACGGGGACGTCCCTGCCGGGCTGCTCGCCCTGGGAAGCATACAGGAAGTAGATGAATATTGCCACCGGCTCATCGAAGAAGTGGGCAAGGACGGCGGTTTCATACTGGCGGCAGGTTGCGAGATACCATATGATGCCAAACCTGAAAACCTCAAAATCATGTGCCAAGCAGCGTATAAATATGGTTATTACTGACGCATGGCAACCGGGTAGCATCATGACTCAGGCCAATCATGACTTATAATCGATTAGTCGCGAATTAAAATACGAAATCACGGGAAGATTTTATCAGCCAAACAGTGGACGATGGGCAATAAGCCATAGTAATCGTAAAGGAGGCTGGACGTAGAGATGAAGATACATTCAGCGATTTTATCAATTCTGCTGGTTTGCCTTTCCCTCTTCCTGCTCCTGGTCTGCGCCCCGGCGCCGAAGCCGCCTGCCGAACTGAAAACACTCAAGGTCGGCTGCATCATGCCATTCACAGGGCCCGCCGCGCTCTGGGGACAGAATATCAGGCCCGGCATGGAGATATACGCCAACCTGATCAACGAGGACGGCGGCCTCAAGGTGGGCAACGACAGATACAAGATTGAGATGATCTTCAAAGACGGGTTTGCACCCGGGCCGGCTGCTATGGCGGCCAGGAACCTTATATATGAGAACGGCGTCACGGCCATCGTAGGCTATTTCGGAGTGGGCATAGCGGCCATAACGCAGGTCACCAACCCCGAGAAGGTGATCCTGAACATCAGCACCATAGCCGGTCTGGATCCCTCTCCGCCCGAGAAATCCTACACTATGTACGGGTTCCCCGCCACGGAGATGACCACCCACCAGGTAGTTGCGGCCATGCAGGCCTTCCCGCAGTATCATACAGTGACATGGACCT
>CAYLRS010000276.1:0-2862 GCA_964385895.1 uncultured Dehalococcoidales bacterium | reverse complement strand
AGACCTACCACAGCGATGAGTGTAATGCAAATATTGTTAACCATGTAAAGAATGTAATTGCCACTGTACAAAGGTAAGCTAAACAGGAAAAGCAGTCCGACGACCAACAGAATCCATTGCAGACGCGTGCGGACAATAGCCATGTCCTGGTCATAACTGGAATCATAGGTGCCACAAGGACGATCTATTGACATCTTATATCCTCTCTATCCTTTTTTGCCCGAATAAGCCGCCTGGCCGTACTATCAGAATCAGGAGAATAATAATAAAAGGCATTATCTCCATTAACCACGGATTTAATAATCCCCCTGACAGGGTTTCAATAATGCCAACAAGTAAGCCTCCCACGATAGCACCCAGCACCGAATCGACTCCGCCGAACAAAACTGCTGCGAATGCCTTGAGCCCAATCGCTCCCATGGGAATTGCCACTCCAACTTTAATGCCGAGAAATATGCCGGCAACGGCCGCTATCAACGCTGACAATGCCCATGTCAATGTGAAGATCAGCCTGACGTTAATGCCTCGGGCCTGCGCTACTTTGTGACTTTCTGCAGTAGCCCTCATCGCCAGCCCAATCTTCGATTTCTGGAAAAAAAGTGCAAACGCTCCAAAGACCAATATTGCGATTGTGAATGCACCTACGAGAATACTGGAAAAAGTAGTGTTACCTATCCGTACGACATCACCTGGCAAGAAATTGTGTATTACCTGTATGTTTCCTCCCCATATGACCAAGGTAATTCCGTTAATAAACGATATTAACGCCAACGTGACCATCATCTGTGTGCCTACAGGCTGGCCGATTAGCGGTTGCATAGTCACTCGATTGACAAGTGCCCCTGCACCAAAGGCTATCACAAGCGATAGCGGAAAACTGATCCATACGTTAAGTCCAAGCAAGTTGGCAAATGTGTAGTAGATAAATCCGCCCAACATTACGAACTGCCCAACGGCAAAATTGAAAACCCCAGTGGCTTTACAAATCAGCACTATACTCAAAGCTATTAGCCCATAAATACCGCCTACCATAATGCCTGTGGCTAGATACTGAAGAACTGCATTCATCTGTTCACCTAATCCAACTTATTTATTTTGATGGCTGTCCTTGTAGTTCCCTTTCTGCCGTCCCGGTAAGTGACCGAAGCTTCAATTGTAAGTTCCTCGGCGCCGCTATACAGAGCATTTATCAGTTCCTTATACCTCTCTTCAATATAGGTTCGCCGCAGCTTGCGGGTTCTGGTGAGCTCCGCCTCATCTGCATCAAATTCACGGTGCAGATTTGCAAATTTCTTTATACGCGTATCGGCCGATAATAATCTGTTAACCTTTTCAATTTCCTTGCGGATTAAATTAATTACTTCGGGTTTTTGAGATAGATCTACAAACGTGGTGTAGGGTATTCGCTTTGCTTCAGCCCAATGACCGACGTTGTCCAGGTCAATATTGATTATGGCTGATACATAATCATATTTCTCATCGCCTATGATTATTGCCTCTTTAATGTACTGGCTGAACCTTAGCCTTATCTCTATGTACTGCGGCGAGAATTTGTGTCCTCCTGCCAGTTGCCGCAGGTCATCCATTCTGTCCATCACAATCAGATGACCACGTTCGTCGATATTTCCAAAGTCTCCTGTATGGTACCATCCGTCTATAATCTTTTTCTTGGTTGATTCCGGATCCTTGTAGTACCCCGAGAACATATTCTGACCGCGTACCAGCACCTGTCCTTCACCAGACAATCTTACATCCATACCAATAGCAGGCGGGCCAGTGGTTTCAGGGTTAAGGTTACCTGCGAAATGTGTAGCTACCATGGGGGCCTCTGAAAGACCGTAGCCTACCTCAATGTTCACACCCATCGATTGGAAATACTGGATCATGTCAGGGCTTATAGAAGAGCCGCCGGTCCTGGCTACCCTGACCTGTGTCAAGCCAAATTTATCCAGCAGGTTTCTATAGACCAGCCAATACCCGATGAAATACATTAGACGCCAAAGAATATCCGGATTCTTGTTTCTTGCGATAAAATAGCTTTTTTTCATCGCAATGGGTATAAACCGGTTGTAAATGAATCTTTTAAGAGCGCTGGTATTGCTGATTTTAGCTTGCACAGTGCGCATCACGCTCTCCCAGTTCCTTGGACCCCAACCTAGAACCTCGGGGCCTATTTCCCGGATGTTCTCCATGATCGTCTCCGGTTTCTCCACAAAGTTAACGGTGAATCCTGCAACCAGCCCGGCTGCTACAGCGCTTATCTGGTCTGCAACCCAGGCAGGTGAGAAAAAAGCCACATAGTTATCATTGCTTGATAAGTTGTCGTACTTTGCCTGGGTTGAAGCTACGTTTATCAATGCCCTATGGCTTATCATCGCTGCCCTTGGCAACCCCGTTGTGCCTGATGTATAGCAGAAGACACATGTGTCTTCGCCATTACCCCTATTAATATTTTCTTCAAAAAGTCGAGCATGGCTGACTTCGTATTTTTCCCCCGCTTCGATAAGATCAAGGAAGCTCATCAAGATGGGGTCATCATAGCCCCACAAGCCCTTTTCGTCCCAGTAAATCACTTTTTTTAACTGGGGCAAATCTCCCTTTATCTGCAGAATCTTGTCAACCTGCTCCTGGTCTTCAGCTACAACAAAACTGGCGTCCGAATGAGTAATAAAATACTTTACTTCATTGGGCATACAATCGGTAAATATGCCCACCGGTGTGCAGCCTGCCGCCTGGGCCGACACTTCGGACCAGATCCACTGGGGTTTACTCTCTCCTATAATACAAATTTTATCTTTCTCTTTGAGACCCAGACTAATTAAGCCCAGGGACAGCCATTTAACGTTGTTATAGTAGTCTTCC
>CAYLRS010000275.1:0-2885 GCA_964385895.1 uncultured Dehalococcoidales bacterium | reverse complement strand
CATTTCTACCTGGATTATACAAACTGGCGCGACCTGGGCTGGAAAGCACTGGCCGTAAATATCAGCGATATCGCATCCATGGGAGGCATACCGGAATATGCCCTGGTATCCCTCTCCCTGCCGGGTTTTATCGAGGTTGCAGATATCCTAAGCCTGTACAAAGGCATGCTGCAAATAGCCAACGAACACGGGATTGCTATCTGCGGCGGCAACATCTCTTCCGCGGACAAAATCATCATCAACATAACACTGACAGGCAAATCCAGCGGTAAAAAGCTACTGAAACGGTCGACGGCAAAACCTGGCGATTTGATATCCGTGACAGGTTATCCAGGGCTGTCAGACGCCGGCCTGCGCGTATTAAAAACTAAGCTTCGAGTTGAGCCAGAAGACAGGGAAACCTTAATCGGCGCACACCTGCGGCCCACTCCCAAAGTCAGGGAGGGGATTACCCTCGTGACTCAAGGAGCGAAAACAGCTATAGATACCAGCGACGGTTTACTGGCTGATCTGGCTCACGTATGTCAAGCAAGCCGGGTAAGCGCCGTAATATACGAATCATCCCTGCCCATCCATCCTCTATTAAAAAAGTATTTTGGTGCTGAAAGCATTAAAATGGCGCTATCTGGCGGCGAGGACTACGAACTATTATTCACAGCCACACCGGAACTGATGGACAAGGTGAAAGGTAACCTGGGGTGTCTCACCACCGTAATCGGCGAAATAATAGCTGGTAGTCCCGGTATAGTATCAGTGTGCAATACCACCGGTAAAACAATCCGGCTCGATTACAAAGGTTGGGATCATTACAAACCACCATCTTAGAAACTAATATGGAAACGATCAAGCTCACTACCCATGACCCGGGGCAGACGCAGAGGTTGGGCAATTATTTAGGCAAGCTGGCCCGGGGCGGAGATATTTACCTGCTCAGCGGCAACCTGGGTAGCGGCAAGACCTGCCTGGTGCAGGGCATCGCCTTCGGCTTAGGCGTTAAGGAATATGCCTGCAGCCCATCATTCATGATATCCAGGGAATACCATGGCCGTCTGACCTTCTATCACCTTGACTTCTACCGTCTCGACCATATTGAAGAGATTGTGGACCTCGGCATTGATGATTATTTTAATGGCGACGTTGTCAGTGCCATCGAATGGGCGGAGAAAGGAAGCGGGGTTCTGCCGCAAAATAACCTGAGCATAAGCCTGGAATATGTATCTGAAAACGAAAGAAGATTAACCTTTGAACCGAAGGGGAAACGCTATAGCCAGCTAACCCGGAAGCTTAAAGACGTGCTTACTAAGGATAGCGAGGTAAAATGGAGCTTTCGATAGACACTTCGACAGATTGGGGTGGTGTGGCACTTTCATGTGAAGGCAAGATAATTGTCGAGTTGACCTGGAATCCAGGACAGAACCATACATTGGAACTAACACCCAACATCAAACGCGTGCTGCAGGCAGCAAGGGCAGATTTAAAAACGCTCACAGCGGTGTTCGTAGCAAAGGGGCCGGGGAGCTATAATGGTTTGAGAGCCGGCATCAGCACTGCCAAGGGACTGGCTTTCTCACTCAATATACCCATCGTTGGCGTTCCCACACTTGAGATAGAAGCCTATGCTTTCGCCTTTACGGGATTGCCCATATGCCCTATCCATAACGCAGGAAGAGGTGAGATCGCTGTTGCCTTATATATATTGGATGAGGCCTGGCAATGCATAAAAGAAGAACAGCTTACGACCATAGAAAAGCTGTGTGTGGAAATACGTTCAAAGACATTATTTTGTGGCGAGATACCCGCACAATCAATTTGTCAGCTTAAGGACGCACTGGGCGTCAAAGCAGTTATACCTGCCTGGCAGGAACGCCTGCGTCGACCCTCCAGCCTGGCTGAATTGGGATGGCAGCGCCTGAAGGCAGGCCAACCCGATAATTTAGCAACTTTACAGCCAATATATCTCCGCCAGCCACCAATAACCAAGAGTAAAAAGAAATACTGAAAAATCCGGTTTATTGAGGCTTCCAGCGGCAATTACCTTAGAACACGTTGAGTGAGTACCTGATGGATTCGGGAAGCAGTTGTAACACTGAGCCCAGGTGCGATACCAGCCAGTTGAGTATATTTGAGGAAAGGAACGCTTCATTCAGCCAGTCGAATAAAGGGTAGGCCTCTACCAGGGTTACTAACACGACCAAGCCGATAGCTGAATTAATCAAGTTGAACAGCCCGCCAAGCAGGTTCCAGATGAATCCCCCATGCCACACCCGGTCGATAAGGTTGCTCGGCAGCATGAAAAGCAGGTGAAGAATTATTATAATGATACATAGCGTGAGCAGGAAACCCAGAAAGAACTGCCAGTTTGTGTCGGGGATAAAATGCAGCCAGGAAGAGACGTAGCCATAAAATATACCGGCAACCGGCAAGGCTATTATCAGGGAGAGCAGCGCGAATAACTCCTTTATCGCGCCTGCCCTGAAGCCTCCAATGAAGCTGAAGACCAAGATCAGGGCAACAATGATATCGACAACTATTCCCACCGCAGGAGTAATGAGCATATGGCTTGTCCCGTTTAAAAGCTTATTTTGCGTAATTCTAATCGATTAACTTATTTAAAACAATAAATTCATTAATAGATCGTGCTTGTGGCAAAATAATCGCTTTACGGTTAAAATTTATACCTATTGAATAAAGTATGGGACGGAGCAGAAATGGAAAGAAGTCTTGTCCTAATCAAACCCGATGCCGTGCAGAGGTGTATCTCAGGTGAGATCATATCCAGGCTTGAAAAAAGGGGACTAAAGATAGTGGCAATGAAAATGCTCTGGATGGACAGGGCGCTCGCGGAACAGCATTATGCAGTGCACAGGGATAAGCCCTTTTTCAAC
>CAYLRS010000274.1:0-2893 GCA_964385895.1 uncultured Dehalococcoidales bacterium | reverse complement strand
CATTAAGCGTGTGCGGCCTGCAACGACCTCCTGCGGTATGGCACGGGGCTTCAAGACCATTGAAACCATGCAGTTACTGGGTATCAAGCGGGCGGTCGAGGAGGCAGGCGGCGAGGTAGTTGGTGTGGAGGATGCAGAAAAGACGGAAGTGGATATAAAAGACGGTATAGCGCTGCATCGAGTCAACTACCCCAGGGTCGTTCTGGAAGCGGACTGCTTCATAAATATCCCGGCCATGAAGACACATACCATGACCATGGTGACTCTATCCATAAAGAATCTCCAGGGCTTGCTCGATGAAAAGGGCCGGTACTTCTCGCACCGGGATGATATGCACCAGCATATGGTAGATATCAGCAAGATCAGAAAGCCGGATCTCATCCTTCTCGATGGACTGCTGGGCATGGATGGTATGGGCGCCGGCGAGGCCGGCAACCCCGTGGAGATGGGACTTATTATGGCGAGCACCGATACCGTCGCCCTGGATGCGATAGCCTCGATATGCATGGGCATAGACAACCCCATGGTAGTAAGCACAACGCGGTTAGCCGCTCACGATGGACTCGGTATCGCTAATCCCATGCTAATTGAAGTCGTCGGTACACCGGTATTGGAAGTGCAGAAGAAGTTCCAGCTACCGCTTACATTCACCCTGCCCTACGATAGTCTGGTGACGGGCGTATATCCCAATATCGATGTGTATATCGGAGGGGCCTGCCCGACCTGCTGGCTCATGGCCGCCCTGGTGGAAATGTATCTCGGTAAAATACCGCAGCGATTCTCACTGATTGTTGGCGTCGACCCCAAGATACCGCCGAAGCTGAGGACCGATCTGGCGCATACTTTCTTCCTGGGAGAGTGCGCGCTTGCCACCGGGGGCGATCTTCGTGAGCTCAGAAACACTATGCAGCTTGCAGGATATGACCGGTTCCTCGGCGGTTGCCCGCCGTACGAACAGAGCCTTGTGAAGCTGGAGGAAATCCTTATCGGGATGGGATATCTTAACGCAGATGAGCTGATCGATAAGGCCAGAAAACACAGGGATACATTTTTCAACTATTACCGTGCTTACGACCCTACGTGGGAACCTGAATACGCGTGAAGAACGGAGGTGTGTGTGTATGGCAGAGAAGAATTACGTGATCGCAATCGATTCCGGGACGCAGAGCGTGCGGGCTTTGATTTTCGACAGGGAAGGAAACCAGGTGGCCATCGAGCAGGCCGAGCACGAACCTTATTTTTCACTTCATCCCGCATGGGCGGAGCAGCGCTCCGAGGACTTCTGGACCAAACTATGCTATTGCACAAAAGGAGTTATGTCCAAAGCTGGAATCCCCCATCAGGAGATCGCCGGACTGGGGATCACCACCCAGCGCTCAGCTTCATTCCCCGTTGACCGGGAAGGTAATCCCCTGCGCCCCGCAATAATCTGGCTCGATCAGCGAGTTACTGAAAATCCACCGCCTATAAGCCTGAAAGCACGGATGATGTTTAAGGCGATCGGACTGGCGGATGCCATGGACAAGGCACACCAAGAATCCAAATTCCTCTGGATCCGCCAGTATGAGCCTGAAATCTACAAGCGTACGTACAAGTTCCTGCAAGTCTCCGGGTGGCTGGTAAAAAAGATCACCGGAGAATTCAAGGATTCAGTGGGTATGATGGTTGGCGCCTGGCCCATGGATTATAAAAACCTGAAGTGGCACCCGCTGGAGGTCGCATATGAGACTCTTGCCGTGCAAAAAGACCACTGCGTGGACCTCTATCCCCCGGATACGGTGCTGGGATATGTCACGAAAAAAGCTGCGGAGGAGACCGGACTTCCCGAGGGATTGCCCGTCGTGGTGGGTGCGGGGGACAAGCAGTCGGAACTTCTAGGCGCCGGCGCTATCGACCCATCCGTTGGCGTAATCAGCTACGGCACCGCGACCTGCATGCAGACCATTACCTACAAGTACATAGCAGAAAAGGACATGAAGTTCTACACCTGGCCCTCGGCCCTGCCCAATGCCTGGGACATCGAGATGTTTATCTACAGAGGATTCTGGATGATAACATGGTTTAAACAGGAGTTCGGTCACCGGGAAGCCATCGAGGCCAGGCAGCGCGGCGTGGAACCCGAAGTAGTTTTCGATGAAACAATCAGGGATATACCTCCCGGCTCCATGGGGCTCATGCTTCAACCTCACTGGACGCCTATGATCTATGACAAGTACGCCAAGGGCTCCATTATCGGCTTCGGCGATGTACATAACCGGGCACATATCTACCGGGCGATCCTGGAGGGCATAGGATATGAGCTCAAACGCCTTTATGATATCGCCCGTAAGAAGACGGGCATCCCGCTAAAGGAGATCCGCGTGGGCGGCGGCGGTTCCAAGAGCGATGTGGCGGTGCAGATCGCAGCCGATATGTTCAACCTGCCGGTTTCACGTATGGGCACCGCGGAGACCTGCGCGCTCGGCGCTGCCATAGACGCGGCGGTGGGCACAGGCATGTTCTCCTCGTTTAAAGAGGCGGTTGACTCCATGGTGAAAAAGGGCCAGACCTTCAAACCGGATCCCACAAATCACCGCATTTACCAGAGACTGTATAAAGATGTATATCTGCAGACTTACAAGGCCCTGGAACCGCTATACCGCAAGATCGCCAAAATAACGGGATATCCCGCTCTGCATTAGCTGGCCGTGTATCGAAAAGAGATGGTTGTGCTACCTGCGAGTAGAACCAAAACTAAAAAAGCTAAGGTAATTGGTTTCTGATCTATCAGACTCTCTAGTTTTTAGTTTGATGGGTAAATCCGGTAATCTCCCCATTTCTCCCAGGTTCGGTAGCTGGTACGGAAATCCCTCTGCGATTTGAGAACTCTGGCAAAGAATGCGTCATTTGCAGC
>CAYLRS010000273.1:0-2907 GCA_964385895.1 uncultured Dehalococcoidales bacterium | reverse complement strand
AGAGAAATAAAAGATAAAAGATAAAAGATAATTAACTATTTGATCACATCAATGTAAAGGTATAGAGGTTCCTTGAAATAAGGTTCTTTTTCACCATCTTTATACAGGTAAAACTCAATCTTCTGGTTTTGCCCCGTAGTTTTAAGGATTAAACTCACTTTTCCATCCCATTTTTCTCCCGTATATAGGGAGCTTGTATCTATCTCGCTGATTACCATTCCGGCATCGATAATTCGAATTTTATAGTCAGCTGATTGACTTTCATGGTTTACAACCACTGCATTTATGCTGAAAGGTTCACCTGCTTTAATTTGCACCGGATAATTTTCAGCCTTCCCATCAGAATTGAGTATGTAAAATTCGCTGGGACTCTGGCCCGGTGGCAACGAGACAGCGGAATAGACCGCATAGCCCAGCACGGCTATAAATACGATAAGGCCCGCGGCTGACATCCATTTTTGAAACCGGCTTAACTCTTTCCAGCCGGACCCATTGATCTTAAGCACGATACTGAAGCGCAGTTGCCCGGGCAATAACTGCTGCCTGATAAATCCGATAATGGAGCATACCAGGATAATAGCAGCTATGGATACCAGGATAGGGTTTAGCCGTATTCCCCAGGGGGTGAAATTCAAGGCAAAACCTATTATTGCCACCATAGTTATGCTTAAACCAAAGCTCAAAGCGATGCGTTCAATATTGCTCAAAACACCCTGTTTCGGGAACAGGGCTGAGAGTAATGTATACCCCGGGGAAAAAATAACGAGCAAAAAGCCAAGCACAATGCGCAATGGACCTGTTGTGAACGCTGCGACCGGAAACACAAGCAGGGTAAAGGCCACAATTAGAATTAATATTATGCGGTTATCTATTCTCATTAAGTAATTACGAACTTGCTGACAACATCATTTACATCGACCCTGTGTTCACCTGGCAAAGTTGAATAGACAGCGAAATGCACCGGCAGCATGGATCCCGGTGTTATACTTACTTCCTTCGTAGCAAACATCCGGTTATCAATTTTTAAAACGATACCGTAATGACTGTGGGACTTATCCAGATTAGTCGTGTTGAAAGAGATCGTTACTTTTTCTCCGGGCCTTGCTTCGGCCGGTACTACCTTTAATTCGCTGATCTGTAAAGGGACTATGGTATTGGTGTCCAAATGTAGAGTGTTTTCAGACGCAGGGTCTTTTTCAGCTCTGACAAAAATATAACCGGCAAACACAAGTGCCGCAATTACAACGATAATACTGACTGTAATCAGTATCCACTGATAATCAGGCGCAATAACCTCTATACTGGCTGAATACGAATTAATATATTTATCCATGAGCATTATTCATTCAATCTACACAAAACCCCGGTTGGTTATCATTAGTTATGAAAATGCACTTGACAAAGAATACTACATATTATAAGCTTATCATGTCTTAGTGATATTGATGAGACAGAGGTAGACTATGATTACAACTGTAACAGTAAGTACAATTACCATCATTGCAGCCTCCAGCGTTGTTCTGGCCATTGGCATATTTGCATCTATATTGCTCATTGGTTTCCTGGGTGGCAGGGAGATTTTGCAGGCCAGTACCGGGGAAAAGCACAAATTGCTGGGACGGTCGTTGATTATAGGAATTATACCGCTATTGGTCGGGTTCATCGTCATCGTTGCTCTAAAAGTTGCCGAAATTTTAACTTAAAATAAACGGCGCCACCAGGAACAACACAACATTAGCTACGCCATGTGACAGGATCGCTCCCAAAAGCGATCCTGTTCTTTTTACCATGGCAGCGAAAAACAAACCTACAAAGAATACGAAGAAGACGTCGCCCCAGGAGTAAAAGCCCAGGTGCAAAATGGCGAAGATGAGGCTGATGAAGATTATCCCCTGCCGTCCCATCATTGATTCTGCGTGCCTCTGTAAAACGCCGCGGAACATCAGTTCCTCGACGAAGCCCGTGGTGAGTATCAAGATCAATGCCGGCAGCCAGGCTTCCTGCCAGGAGAAGGTATTTATCAGCGGGCTGGTGCCTATGATCAGGTATTCGGTCACCCCGATCGCTGCGCCGGTGACAATCCCCGCCAGGATCTGCCACGGCCAGTAACGGAAGGTCAGGCCGACATCGACTGGTTTTAAACCTGTTGCCCACATTACCGCTATTGTGGCCGCCAGGAGGGGCAGGTAGATTAAGGGAAACCTGTAGACCATCGACAAAAGGCCCAGGGGCATGGAAAGGCTGAGAATGCGGACGAGGGGAACCAGGCATAACGCCAGCACCAGGTTTCTCTGTTTTATATCAGGGATAAAAACAGACTGAATAATAAACGTAATGAGAATTAAGCTATAGATAATGACTCCAACCAGTGGATAAAAATAGACAGTCAATAATTCAGCTACAGCAATGGCAATAAAATAAAGCCAGAACGGCAACGGTGCCCACCTTGAGATAGCCGCCATGTTCACTTTCATTTTACGTCTATCCACAGGTTCAGCGATAAATAGGGGTTAACCCCATCATCTTTGTAAAGAAGGAACTCGACTTTTTGGTTATCCCCTTTATTTAAGGGGGAAATGCTTACCGGTTGTTCGTGCTTTTGCCCATTCTCCAGGAGAATTGTTTCTGTTTCGCCAACTTTTATATTGTCTATCTTAACCAAAACGTGGTAATTTATATTCGTATGTCCTTTATTAACTATTCCAACTGTAACCTCAGCATATTTACCCGCTTCGATCTTTATTGGATAATCCTGGGCTTTTCCGTTCTGCCCGAGAATATAGAATTCAGTAAAGCCTTCTCCTTTTTCCGGAATAAATGACAACCAAATGATTGTGCTGATAGTCAATAGTATTAATAATAGTAGAATGAGAGTAATATACTTTTTCAATTACCACGGTCCTTTCT
>CAYLRS010000272.1:0-2911 GCA_964385895.1 uncultured Dehalococcoidales bacterium | reverse complement strand
CCAGCTTGCGGGAAGATCGTGTCCCCGTCATAAACCCATAGAGCCAGACACTCAGCAGTGCCCGGGGATGATAAGCAGGCGCACCCATGGGGTCTCCTCTTAATCCAATTCCCATGCCCGACCAAAAAGATTGTTCAAGTGTGTCGACAAACGCTGCTACAAAACGGGCAGGGTGGTCCTCAGGAATAAGTTCATCCAACGTGGGCGGGAACAACCAGACCTGTTCACGATTCAAGGACCGTAGCGGCATCTATAGTACATCCAGAAAATATGTGCCATAATTATACAACGTAGGGCTGACTTTTGAGACAGGCTCTTCAGGTACGCACCTACGTTGGGATTTTTTGTGTTATACTTGGGCAAACAAATACGAGAGGAAAGATTATGCCACGAACAGATGGGCGTGCCGGCGATGAACTGAGGCCGGTAAAGATAACATTAGGCTACCAGGCCTACGCCGAAGGTTCAGCGCTCATAGAGCTGGGTAATACCAAAGTCCTTTGCGCTGTGAGTGTGGAGGACAGGGTGCCGCCATTCCTGAAGGGACAGGGCGGCGGGTGGGTAACCGCAGAATATGGCATGCTGCCGCGCTCTACACACACACGCACTCCGCGCAACCCCGATAGACAGGCAGGGCGCTCGCAGGAGATACAGAGGCTGATCGGCAGGAGCCTGCGCGCCGCGATTGACCTCGACGCACTGGGCGAAAGGACATTCACGGTAGATTGCGACGTGATACAGGCGGATGGCGGAACGCGCACAGCGGCCATAACAGGCGGCTATGTCGCGCTTAACCACGCGCTTAGCAAGCTGAAGAAGCAGGGCATCTACAGGGCCATGCCTGTGAAATGCGCGGTTGCGGCTACCAGCGTGGGTGTGGTAGACCGCGCCAAGCTGCTCGACCTCTGTTACGAAGAGGACTTCCGCGCTTCAGTGGACTTCAATGTGGTGATGACGGATAAGGGGGAGTTCGTGGAGCTGCAGGGTACGGCGGAAGGCAAACCATTTTCAAAGGAAACCATCGATGGGCTCATAGCCCTTGCTGAAAAGGGAATTAAACAGCTATTCGAGATACAGAAAAAGACGTTGGCAGAATTGCGCTAAGGGCGCACCTGCCCGTTGCCGATGATACACCACTTGTAGCTGGTGATCTCCCTCAAGGCCATGGGGCCCCGGGCGTGGAACTTCTGTGTGCTGATGCCGATCTCCGCGCCCATGCCGAACTGTCCGCCATCTGTGAAACGGGTGCTGGCGTTAGCGTATACGCAGGCGGCATCCACCTCGTTGAGAAAACGGTCGATTGAATTTTTATCCTCACTAATTATCGCTTCAGAATGCCCGGAGCCGTAGCGTCCAATATGCTCCAGCGCCTCGTCAAGTGAATCGACCACCTTGATAGCGCCCACCAGAGCCAGGAATTCCTTTCCCCAGTCCTCCTCCACGGCGGGCTTGAGGGTGAGGCCGTGTACGGACTTGAGAATCTCCAGCGTTCGCCTGTCGCAGTGCATCTCCACCCCGGCCCTCGCCCATTCCTGTGCTACCCCGGGCAGGAAATCTGCAGCGATATCCTTGTGTACGAGCAGGCAATCGAGTGCGTTGCAGACGGTGGGCCGTTGAACCTTGGCGTTATAAGCGATAGCCACAGCATTGTTAACGCTGGCAGTTTTATCCACATAGGCATGGCAGACACCGATGCCGCCGGCTACTACCGCCATGGCGGCATTATCTTTCACGAACCTGATGAGCGCCGCGCCGCCGCGGGGGATGATAAGGTCAATGTTATCCTTCATCTTGAGCATGTGGTCGACCAGGCTGCGGTCGGTTGATTCGATAAACTGTACCGAGCCTCCGGGTATGCCCGCCTTGTAAGCGGCTTCCTGTACTGTATTGGCCAGCGCCAGGTTGGAGCGGGAGGACTCCTTGCCACCGCGCAGAATTACCGCGTTGCCGGCTTTGAGGCAGAGGACGGAGATATCGACGGTTACGTTGGGCCTGCTCTCGTAGATGGCGCCGATCACGCCCAGCGGGACGCGCCTCTTGCTTAGAAGAAGCCCGTTAGGCAGCGTGCGTTCTTCGATGATTTCACCGACGGGGTCGGGCAGCGAGGCAACCGTTTTTACATCATCCGATATTCCCTTGAGACGGCTGGAGTTTAGCATGAGACGGTCGAGCATGGCCGCGCTCATGCCGGAAGCTTCGGCCTCCCTGTAGTCCTTTTCGTTGTTGCGCAGGATCAGGTCCTCCTTTTCCAGCAAGGTATGAGCGATAGCCAGCAGGGAGTCGTTTTTTATTTTTGTAGGAGTGAAAGCCAGCTTTTTTGAGGCTACTTTGGCCTGCCGTGCCTTTTCTTCAAGTTCATTGACTGCTGCCTGCATTGAAAGCCCCCTTGATTTTCTGTGCGTATATTAAATCAGCACCAGGTTATTGCGGTGCACGGCCTCGTCACCGTACTCATAGCCGAGGAGATCGGAGATTTCTCCCGACTGAGATCCTTTAATCTTGTGTAAATCGGCGGAGCTGTAATTGGCGATGCCGCTGCCAACCTGGTTCCCATCCTGGTCATTAATATCGATTACATCACCGCGGTTGAAATTGCCCTCCACCTCGACGATCCCAGCCGGCAAAAGGCTCCTGTTTTTCCTGCGCAGTGCCGTAACAGCTCCACTATCAATGGTGAGTTTGCCCATGCAGCACAGGCCGCTGAGCAGCCAGCGCTTGCGGCTCTCCAGCTTGCTGTCTCGGGCAGTGAAGAAGGTGCCAACACTTTTACCAGATGCTGCCCTGACTATCACATCAGGTTCCAACCCGTGCGCGATGATGACCGGAACACCGGAAGAAGTGGCAAGCTTTGCTGCTTCTATCTTGGTTATCATACCGCCCGTGCCCCTGGAGCTGCCTGCGCCGCCGGCCA
>CAYLRS010000271.1:0-2929 GCA_964385895.1 uncultured Dehalococcoidales bacterium | reverse complement strand
TATGGTGGGCTTCTGGACGTCGGTTACCCGGCTGAATCCCATGGGCCCAGCCTCCTCTGCACCCGGCCTGCTAACCAGCTCGAGCGCGGCTTTCAAATCCGCCCCGGCACAGAAAGAGATATCCCCTGCGCCGGTGAGTATCATTACTCGCAAGCTCTCATCCCGCTTAAAAATATTTACAGCCTCATTTAATAGACCCGCTGTCTCGGCATCCACGGCATTGCGTGCCTCCGGGCGGTTGATGGTGACCATGTAAATGCCTTCCCTGCTCTCAGTCTCAACTTTCGCCATCTAAAACCTCCAGAAAAAAAATATCCCGATGAGTATTACCCGGATACTGCGCTATATTTTGCGGACTTGAAGATCACTGATAGCGCAGCGATTGTACCGGATCCATGCTGGCTGCCCTCACGGCCGGGTAGAGCCCCGATGATATGCCGATAAAGGTAGACACACCGAGGGCGATAATGACTATATCGATGGAAAAAGGCGCCTGTACGGTGTACCCGCCGACACTAACACCCGTGATCATGACTATACACAGGAAGGCGAAAAATGTTCCTAAAACGCCGCCTGAAATGCTCAGCAAGGCCGATTCAACCAGAAACTGTCTAATTATGTCCCGCCTCCTGGCGCCGACAGCCTTACGGATGCCTATTTCACGTGTTCTCTCGGATACGGAGACCAGCATGATATTCATGATGCCAATGCCGCCTACTACCAGCGATATTGCACCCACGCTGGCAAGAAATAGCTGGAAAACTACCAGCGCCTGCCGCATCTCCTCGAGTATTTCACGCATGTCCATCACATAAAAATCATTCTCCTCACCCTCGCGTATATGGTGGCGCTGGCGCAGGATTGATACGGCTTCGTCCTTGGCAGCGCTTACCTTGTCAGTTGCCACGGCACGCACGGCTATGGTCTGCACCGGGCGTCCCTGCGTTGTTGTATCCCCGAGCAGCTTGGCCTGCATGGTCGTGATCGGGATCATAATAAAGTCGTCCGCCGAGGCAATAAAACCGCCCTTGGACTGGAGCACGCCGATGACCTCGAAGTTGCGCCCCTCTACCCTGATAGTCTTCCCCAACGGGTCTTCATTTTTAAAGAGGTTGGCGGCAGATACAAAACCGAGTACCGCGACATTGGTGCCGGCGATCACGTCCTCATTAGATATATAAACTCCCCTGGCTATGGGGTAATCGATGATGTTACGTATGTTGGGTACCATGCCCATGATGTCTATGCTCGCCTTCTCGTTGCCGTAGACTACAGCCGACATCCTCTCGATGAAAGGAGAGACGATTGCTATAGATGGTGCGCGGCTGGAATTTTCCAGTGCCTCAGCGTCGTCCATGGTGAGCCGCCGCGTTACGCCTCCGATCTGGTCGGCTATATTGTGTGGGGATGCGCTGGTCACATAAATCGTGTCAGCTCCCATGGTCTTGAAAATGGCAATAAGGTTGGCCTCATGCCCCCTGCCGAAGGAAATAAGAAATACAACAGACCAGACACCTATCACGATGCCCAGTATGGTCAGTGCGGAGCGCATCTTATTGGCACGCAGCGCCTGTAGTGCTACAGAAAAACAATCCCTTATATTCATGGCCTTAATACCAATTCTACAGTATTGTGCTTTCCAATTTTACTATAAGCACATCCCCAGGCTGAGTCAATACCTGAAAAACAAAAGGGCAACCTGCCCTGTCCCTTCTGCCTCACAATGTTATATCCTGCTTCTTCCTGGCAGCACTCTTCGGATAAACGACAAGGTTTAAAAAGGCTTATGAGTCCTTTGTCTTGCCGGGATATTTCTGCTTGAGCTCAAGCGTATATCCCGTCTGGATGGCGTCGAACCCGTATTTATCGCGGATCTGGTCGATGGCGCGGTCGAGCCGCTCAAGGCGCTTCGCCTCGGCATCGAATAAGCTGAGCTGGCTTGCACCGGCGACCAGGTTGGAGACCCCAAGGCCGATGAGCCTCACCGGTTTGTTCTTCTCTGCCAGCGTGGATTCAAGCAGGCGGCAGGCTATCCGGAAGATGTCGTCATCCAGATTGGTGGCTTCACGTGACGTAAAACTGCGGTTGACCGTCTCAAAATCAGCATATCTCAATTTCAAGGTCACCGTTCTGGCCCGCCTGTCCGACTGGCGCAGCTCCGAACCCAGCTTTTCCGCGAAATAGCGCAGCGTAGCCCGGAGAAAACTAATGTCTGTGGTATCAGTATCAAAGGTGGTTTCGCGGCTCACCGACTTTGCCTCTCCTGGCATTTCCACCGGGCTGTCGTCAATACCGTTGGCATGCTCGCGCAACCACGTCATCCCATCGCCGAAGCGGCTTTTAAACTGGCCGGGCTGCAGGTCAGCCATCTGGCCGATCGTATCGATTCCCATAGATCTGAGCACTTTGGCCGTCTTCTCACCAACGCCGGGCAGCTTATCCACCTTTAGCGGCGCCAGGAAGGCCTTCTCCTGGCCCGCCGGCACTTCGATAAGACCATCAGGCTTGCCGTGATCGGAAGCCACCTTGGCTACGACCTTGCAGGTGGCTATCCCGATGGACGCTACCAATCCCGCTTCCTTCCTTATCCGCTCTTTGATCTTCAAAGCTAAATTACGCCACGAGCCGAAATTTTCACATCCCGTTACATCCAGGTAAGCCTCGTCAATCCCGCCCGGTTCCAGGCATGGCGAATAGTCCGCGAGTATTGCCATAAATTTCAGGGAGAACTCCCCGTATTTCCTGTAACTCCCGATAAGGAAAACAGCCTGTGGACAGAGACGTTTTGCCCTTGAAAGCGGCATCGCTGCTCGGACGCCAAACGCGCGTGCTTCATACGATGCCGAGGCGACAACACCGCGCCTGTCCGGCCTGCCGCCAACAATCACCGGCTTGCCCCGCAGTGACGGGTCGAGCACCTGCTCGACCG
>CAYLRS010000270.1:0-2966 GCA_964385895.1 uncultured Dehalococcoidales bacterium | reverse complement strand
AAGCCAATCCAGCTCAACTTCGGTATCCATATTGAGGGGGGAGATGTAGTCACCATTTGCCTTAGCAAGACCGCTGTTAATGCCCCCTGCGTAGCCTGAATTCTCTTTATTCTCTACGCATGTCAGCCCCGGGTAATTTCGACGCACATAGTCGAGGCTGCCGTCTGTGGAGGCGTTATCAACCAGGATAACCTCATAATCTTGGTATCCCTGCTTCAGGACGGAAGACAGGCAGGCATCCAGATAGGCCATGCCGTTGTAGTTGACGATGATAACCGATACTTTGGGCGGAAATTCATTCATGGGCTGAGGCTTTGTATGCGAAGATTTTTACCTCGGGCATTAATACTGTGCCGCCCGCGTTGGCCTTCTGGGTTGACTGGTAGGCCAGGCTGTAGCCCTTAAGCGCTTCCAGGGGAACCGGGCTGGAAAGCGGGTCAGTGCCTATTATCGAGTAACTACCCTGCTTTTGCCCGGTGATATACGCTGCTGCTTCATCGTAACTGCTGAAGCTTTTCAGGCCGGTTATCTCCTTGAATTTCTGGCCGTCGGGCATCTGCTGCTGCGTATAGGACATAACCAGCGTACTGCCGGGTATCACCTGCTGTCCATCGAAATTGTACAGGCGTATCAGCATAGAACGGTAGTAATCGGGGTAGAAAACAAGCAGCGGCATATATTTACCTTCTTTTTTCTGCCAGCATAACTCGTAGAAATCAGTTTCTTTTTTATTGATCAGGCTGGCCACGGCATAGAATTTGTCATTGGGCGATGCGACCCGGTTGTCAATGATGACGTAGCGGGCTTTCCAATCTGCCATCTGCCTGTCCGCCGCCGCTTGTTCCCGGGCTGTGTAAAAGCTGCAAATGCCGGTAAGCCAGTGGGCGGGATTGTCCACCGGCACACGGTGGGCTATCCTGGTTATCCAGTAACCATAGTCGATCCACCCGGCTACGCTATACATCGCAGCAGGGTAAGCGTAGCTTTCCTTGGGTTTCGGTACGCTGTAAATATTGTAATATTCGCGGGCAGCGCCGAAAGGTTCAGGGGAATTTTGCCTGAGCCAGGAGAGTGCCTGCACCCAGGCGTCGGGGGGCGTATGCGCGGGATGATCTGCCACATTGACAGCGCTGACCGCGGTGGGGGTCATAATAGCTATGATAGCAAGCGCGGTGACGATCAGCCAGGCCTTTTGAGCAGGCCTGATTCGTGCCGGCCTGACTGCCGCCATCCTGGTTTTTTTACCTTTGGCAGGGATGGGCGGACTATCAGGTACCAGGGCGGAGATTACATAGCCGGCCAGGTAGCCGGTCAAAACCGCCAGTATGACCGCGGAGTAAGCTACAAACCGGATCATAGCGAATGAGGCCAGAAGCATTACCAGTGCTAAAACCGCGAAGTAGATTTGCTCGGGCAGTCCCCAGCGCACTGCCCGGTAGCCGAGCAGGACCAGTCCGGCCAGGCCGCTAAAGAGCACCAGTCCAAGTTCCTGCCAGGCCATGTCGAGGTTGAAAGAACCGCCGGGGAAAAGAAGAGGCTTCATCTCTCCAACTATGGTCTGTTCCATGCGCCAGCTGAATATGGTAACTATATAACCGGCAACTGATTTGAAGGTCTCCGGCATCACCACCCAGGCCAGCAATCCGCCGAGCAACCCGAGTGAAGCTACTATAACAAGAAACCAGATTCGATTGAGTTTCAGATGGGACATTACATTGGAAATAATATTCAGGGCTACCGGACATAAAATAACGGATGCAAGGCTTATAAATGTCATCCTGTCACGGTAGAACGGCAACATTATCAGCAATGCTACAAGGAAGCAGGTGATAGCAATCTTACTTAAATAATCGGTGGGGAAACCCCTCAGGTGGTCACTGATAAACTGCAGAATGAAATAGATGAAAATAATGAATAAGAACATCGCTGCACCCTGCCATGTGACCAGGTAAAGACCGAAAAACAGTCCGGCAAGCATGCTATAAGGGATATGCCGGCTGGCAGGAGGAAACTCACCTTTAAGTAGTAGCGCATAGCTAAAGCGGCGGCCATGCTGGATAGCCAGAATGAAGAACATGCTGAAAAATGTGGTGAGAAAGATCTCGGCACAGTGGTGGTCCGTGTTACCGAGCAAGGTTCGCGATAATAATTCACCGGGCATTATTGAAAAAAGAAGGGCTGCAACCAGACCTGCCCAGCGGTTTACCAGCGCCCGGCCGATAAAATAAACCGGTATTACCGAGAGGGCTCCCAGCAGCGGTGGTACGAAAACAGCGATACTATCAACGGTATGCTGATCCGGTGTGGCACCTCCCAATAGTCTTACAGTCCCCGACAGGATATAGGCGAAAAACGCAGGTACACGTGTTATAAAGTCACCACCCGGGTAAATTATGTAAGGATCGAATTCGTTTAGATGAGGAAAGTTAACAACCAGGTTGTCAACCAGGCGCATATAGTAATAGGCGTCAACCCCTGTTAGCTTGATGCCGGCAGCAGAAAATACGCTATCCCACGGAACTACTATACGCAGTACCAACG
The DNA here is from genome assembly GCA_964385895.1 of uncultured Dehalococcoidales bacterium. Classification (GTDB taxonomy): domain Bacteria; phylum Chloroflexota; class Dehalococcoidia; order GIF9; family UBA5629; genus CAYLRS01. Next base: position 425 of record CAYLRS010000270.1, on the reverse strand, counting down.
CAAGGGAGATCGCTATCAGGATAACGGCTGTGGAAAAGAGCCAATCTGGTACATTGGGTCTAAACATACCTGAATTATGATAACGTATGCACAGCTTTTTCTCAAAATTTGCTAAAAAAAACCTTTGCCATTGCGTAAAAGCAGGGGCTATAATCTACAGCAAGGTTGGGCATATGATAGCGAAGAAGATACCTTCATGGGCTGTGGTTCTATTGCTGCTGCTGGTGATAATAGCAATAGCCTTGTGGTTAAGGATAGCGCTGCCGTATAACCAGGTATTCGTTAAGGACTGGGTGAAGATGACGGGTGTGGATGCTTATTATTACATGCGCCTTGTAGATAACCTGATGAAGCACTTCCCCCGGTTGACAATATTCGACCCTTATTTACTATCCCCCGGCGGGTGGATGACCGGAGGATTACCG
>CAYLRS010000269.1:0-3004 GCA_964385895.1 uncultured Dehalococcoidales bacterium | reverse complement strand
TGGTCGAGCACATTCTTGAGGGCTTTCAGCACGTGCGGCATACCCACGGGCTGGAAACAGCCTGCAATAATAACGTAATCGGCCTGCCTGCCGACGGGGAACCCAATCTCGTCCAGGATTTTACGCTTCTGCTCACCCGTTTCATGGCAGGGGCCGTATTTTTCAATATTTTCCACAGCTTTTTCATTTATCATGCGTTTTACCTCCCCGGCTTGTGCCAGCTAATAATATAACCCTGATCTTACAGGCCACGGGCACCCGAGGCCTTTTCCTTTTTCTTCAACGGTTGACATAGTCAGCCTCCCCTATGATGCATCTTTCAGGGCAGCGGTTATATTCAATTTGAGCTAGTGGTATAAATAATCTCAGGCTACTTTCATACCGCCCTTGCCGATATCATAGATCTCTTCAATTTTAACCTTGATGGCAGCCTTAGGGGGTGCCGGCAGCTTCATGAGTTCGCCCAGCTTGATGGCTTCATCATAGAGGGGGCCTGAGGTTACGACCTCCGCCTTGCCTTCAAACCTGTAGCCCTTGAACTTGCTGGAGTCGGCTACCGCGATGGCCACCCAGGGGTTGCGCTGGACATTGGCCCAGGTGCGGTTGCCAAACATCTCAAAGTAGGCCAGGTGCTCATCGTCAAGTATCTTGGCAGTGCCCTTGATAGCCAGGCTGGCCCTGCCGTCTGCGCCGCTGGTCGCCACCCAGGCCTGCTGGCCCGTTATTACTGCCTTCATCGCATCAGTCAACTTCGCCATAACTATACCTCCTCTTACTCCAATGTATTTTGATTCGCCTGTGGTTATCACCAATTATAACATCGGTGTTTTAGCTGTTGGTCACGGGCTTCTTTTTCCTTTTTTTCTTCTGAGGAAGTATCATCGCTGCCAGATACGCAGGGTTGATTAGTAAGGGCGCCAGTGCCTCCTTCCCCTTTAGCCCGGCCTTTGCACAGGCATTTTTAGCCTTAATCCGGTAGGCCAGGTCTTTGAACTCACCCACGGGCTCATAGCCGAAGTAGTCCTTGAACCACAGCTTGCCCGATGCCTGTGCGTCTTTTATCATCTCCACCGGGTGTACACGGCGCTTGTATTTCTCCTTGAGTGCAAGGGCTTCCTCGTAAGTGTCCACATGAATCATCTTCCAGTTGGGATCAGGCACCACATAACCGCTGCTGGTGAGCATGTCGTAGCGTTTCTTGGTTTCACCAAAGTCCTTGCCGCAGACCATCATGCACTGAGAGCAGGTAATGAGGTTGGGGTCTCTTTCCAGCCCTTTGAACCCCATGTTTTCGATGAGCTTGATCATTATTTGTTCGCGTTCCTTTTCATCCCTGGGCAGGTGGTCGTAATCGGGCAGGAAATCTTCTACTTTTTCCCGGGGATAAAGCTCCTTGCCTATATGTCTGATCACATCAAAGCGGAGCGTGCTGTCGCCTGTCCTGCCTCCCACCCGCATATAGGTTGACCGTATCTCCTGCCTCTTGTGAGGATCGGGCTGGGCATCCATCCATTCCTTAATCCAGTGCTGGCCCCAGTTGGTCCATTTCTTGTCCCTGGATATGCCATGCAGACCGAAGCAGGGTGCGTTGCAGAAATCGACGTTATCGCGCTTGCCGCGGGCGTGCAGTTCGCCATTGATCAGCAGGTATTCCTCGTCGTCATCCCTGAACATGCCCATGGTGCAGGATTTGTCGCACAGCTTGCAGGTACTGCAGCGGTTGTCCATGACATAGCGCGCCGGCTGTACCGGGTCGGATTTGAGCCTGGCGTTAGTGACCACGGTATCGAGGACGATAGCAGCGCCGTACTCTTTAGTAACAAGGTTTCCGGAAAGTCCGAAACTGCCCAGGCCGGCCACCACAGCGCCGAAGCGGTGGGAAAAAGTAGGCCGTACCATAAACGGGTCTATACTCCTGCGATACGTATTATTGGGGGGCACGGCCTTCGCTTTATATCCCAGGCTGATGAGATAACCAGCGATCTCAGTGCAGATGCGGTGCGCACGCTGGTTCTTAATGCCCTGGTCGATATTATGCGGCACCGGGGATATCTTGCCGAAAAACTCGTAGATGGCATTGACATCCAGGGGCAGCGCTATGGATACAATGGATTTGGCGCCCCGCATGATATAGTCCGGGTCAAGTGACGCCGGCCCGTCCATGCGGTCAGGGCCGGCTACGCCTACCAGCGCAGCGCCGGCTTTTTTGGCAAAATCCTTAATGTTTTCTTCTAAACTCGGCATGAAAGAGACCTCCTCCGAAATATGTAATTTAAGTACCGCTAATTAATGCCAGTATCATTTCAGTAAAGCTGTTTATATACCTGTCCAGCGTATAGTTCTTCTTGAATTGCCAGCGCTTAAGTGCCCACATATCGCCCATTGATACAATCGTGCTGGCTACCAGGTCAATATTGGCTGCTGCGAACGCACCGGTCTTGCAGCCTTTCTGTATGATGTGGATAAACATATCGTGCATATGTGAATTTATTTCGATCACCGGCAAGCGCAGGGATGGTGAAAAACTGCCCATTTCTTTATAAAGAAAAACGGTACCTTCCCAGTTAGTATGGTGATACCTGATGTAGCGGTCTATGGCAGCTTTGAGTGCTTCAGGTGGTTCCAGTGTTTCACATAAATCATTGATTTCCTTGATCAATTTGCGGACCTGGTCCAGGCCATAGTTAATAGCGAGGAAAATAATATCTTCACGCGTGCCAATATAATGGTAAAGGTTGCCGATGGTCATTTCACTGGCTGCGGCGATTTCCCTGATGCTCGTTTTTTCAATGCCCCTGGTTGAGATCAGGTGTAAAGCCGCCTGGGCGATCTGCCGTCGCCTCTCTTCAACCAGGCCGTTATTCAGGCTGAAGGTTCTTACAGTTGACAATTCGGTCTTAATCATGTTAGCATCATCGAACAAATGTTATATATCGAACATTTGATAGATTACCCTATTCTTTAGAATTAGTCAAGTGTCGGTATGGAGTGATATAAAGATGGT
>CAYLRS010000268.1:0-3014 GCA_964385895.1 uncultured Dehalococcoidales bacterium | reverse complement strand
CTGCTGGATTTCGCCGGCAGGAGGCTCGGATACGCCACCCACATAGGCCACGGTGCCGGTATTGGTTGCGGTTGACCAGGCTATAGTACAGACATTCCAGGTCTGGTAGTTTGTTATCGCCTGGTTCCAGGTGCCCCTGAGCACGCCGTTGATCCACACCTTTACCGTGGCTGTGGTCGCAGGTGTGGCGTGACCGTGATTGCTGTAGTAGTAAACCTTGTATCTGTAAGTGCCGGTCCCCGGGTCATTCAGCGTGAGCACCTCCGGGCCGTAGCCGTCGGTATCATCGCGGTCCAGGTCCGGGTTGCCGTAGATTCCCCAGCTGGGGCTTCGATTACCAAAGTAGCAGAGGGCGTTGGTGGGGCTATAGAACATTGTATCTACGTCAGTATTAATTGTGTTCCAGCTCAGCTCGACCTGTATCCTCTGCGGGTGCATGATGGTGAAGTTGACATCGCTGGAATCGGTCAGGCTGGTACCGTTGACAGTCACCTTTACCTTGAAATCGCTGCCGGTGGCCTGTGTGCCAGGTATGTACCAGTTATAGCTGCCGCTGCCTGCGCTGCCGATTGATGTGGAACTAACGATGGTGCGGTTGAGCACGCCGCCCTTGAACAGCTCGATCTTCACCGTGGCGCTGTTGCCGCCGGTATAGGTCCAGGTGATGGTGCGGGTGGAGCCGATCGACCAGAACAGGTTCGTATTGGGTATAGTCACACGGATGGAGGTGGGCGACGAGGCCGTTCCCAAAATGAAGCTCGTGCCTACCCTGTAGGCGCCCCAGCCTGTGGCATCATAAGCCATGACCCTCCAGTAGCAGCGAATGCCAGCAGGTATGCCTGATATCTCCGTGGTGGTTACGTTGCCGACACTGCCATAGTAAACCTGGCCGGCGGCGGCAAAGGTGGAGCTGGTGCTGACCTCGATAATATAGTTGGTCGCACGGCTAACGGCGTTCCACTTGAACGATACTGTCGTGCCGTAGGGCGCTACCAGCGTGGGTGTTGCTGGCAGTGCGCCGCCTCCCGTGAACACAGGTACAATCGTATACCAGTTAGTGGCATAACCGGCATTGGTAATAGAACAATCGTAGCTATAATTCATGGGTATCCTGAAAAGGCCGTTGGGACGATTGGTCCGTGATCCCCAGCTATTCAGCATAAGCCAGTACGGGTTTGAGCCGGAATCGTCGTACCCAACGCAGAGAACCGCGTGGCCGCCTGCACCTGCTCCCCACGTTTCGCCGCATGAATAGCCTCCGCTCCAGAGAGTCGTTTCAGGCTGGTTATCCCAGAAGGTGCCGAAGGCGTTCCAGTCGGCAGTGTTTGCCTGGCGGAAGCTAAAGTAGATAGCCTTATTCTGATTCAAAACATTCTTAATATTGGCGATGGCAGTCGCCTGCGATATCCCGTGTGTGGAAATCTGCGAAGCAGTGCAAGAGCTCATGGGATAATTGGGAGTGGTGCTGATGGACGCGGCAGACATTGCCGTGCTTCCCCCGCACGCCCGACCGGCATCAACGAAACCGGCGTTGGTATTGGACCAGGGTATCGCCTTCAGCTTGCTTTGGTAAAAGGTGGCGAACCCCGACGCGCTACCACCGCAGCATGCAAAGCCAGAACCGCTACCTGAATTGTAATTTGAGTTTATGTATTGAACTGAGAGCCTATCCATGATGCCCCGCTGGACATTAAGCGCTACCTCCAGGCAACCCGTCCCCGCCCATGTCCAGCAGTCGCCGCAATTCCCTTGATTCCGCTGTGCTGCAGTATATTGTAAGAGTGATAGCAGGCTCTTGTATGTTCCATCCAGATTTGCTGCCAGGTCAACCTGGATTTGCGGGTCGATATAAGCGCGGGGCAATCTGGCAGACTCAGCTTCTTCAGCCCGTACCTGCTCCGCTGTCATATACATTATGGGATGGGACTGGGGCGGATCTGCTTGAAGCAGCGCCGACACCGCCGGTTCTACATTCTCGTTTGAGGCGTAAACATTCTCTCCCGCAGGTATGGCCGAGAGAAGCACGATAAGCAATAGGGCAATAGTAAGACAATTACGGAAAATCACACTGAGATTCGATCTCACAACATTTCTCCTTCTCTTTAGTATTATATTGGTCAACTGCTTCACCCGTTCACCCGGTGAAACAGGATATTCCGGAGCCACAGTATCGTATTAGCTGCAGATATAATAAAGTATGCTAATTCGACCTGGTATAGCTCTCTTCTTTTATCTGCCCATTCTGGCTGGTGCCTATCCACACTATTTTCCCGTTGCCATAATCAGCCCGGATACCATATACATAATGTGGCACCACTGCATGCCCTATGCTTATGGTCCACCCGTTCCCAGAGTAGGTTACCCCGGTGTAGCCGTCAACATCCTTTCCAATGTCACCTGTCTTAGTAAAGTTACCAGTGTTACCCAGGAATACGGCCGCATCGGGATGGTTAGCCTTGATGTATGCCATTGTAGCGTTTAAAATTTCCATCGTAGTCTGGTTTGTCTCCCCGGTCGTTGGTGCTGCAGAGCACGACATACCTCCAATAAATATAAAAAACCCGAAGCATATTGCTAAAATAGCAGAGAGTTGCTTTATGCTGCGCGATCTTCGACTGCTGCTGGTATTCCACATCTTACTCACTATACCAATACAAATTTTTTATAAGGTAACATTAACTGATTTCTTTGATTTTGTCAAAAAATACTGTGTAAGAAATACTGTGTAAGCGTCAATTAGCGGTATTACCATGGAAAAATTTATGTGGTGATTAATAGTACCTCCGCTGCCTGCCGCGCCGCAGCATGATGATTTACCGCACTTGTCAACAGCATTTCACTTTTATCAGTTTATAAGCATGACGCATTAGAACCGAAAGCTCTAATACTACATGCCCGTGCCTGCCCTGTCAACTGCATTTTCATAACTAATCATAACCATTTAAACAATTGGCATATGACTAATACTTAATGCCGTCATTTTTAATACTGTCATTGCGGTGAGCCGAAGCTGC
>CAYLRS010000267.1:0-3026 GCA_964385895.1 uncultured Dehalococcoidales bacterium | reverse complement strand
GGCCTCCTCTCTATTTTCAAACTGGCATTTCGGACATTTCATCATGCATCCCCCATACCCTAAGTCACAGTCTATGGAAGTCAACTAGTAATGTCAAACCTTTCCCATTAACCTTTGCTGGTACATCGGTGCGTGCAATATGCTATGAGCAATTGCTGGAGCCCTAGAATAAGCCTTTTACTCTCAAATAGGAGTTCGGGAACCGTCCACAGTGGCCCACCATTCAGGTAATATCTTCACCATAAATTAGCTTGGATTTACCCCCAATATTTCTGATTTGCCTGTTTTTTCATTTGTAAGAGTGGTGATGTTATTACTTTAATTAATCTTTTTGTCTTTTGTGCCATATGCACCATGGGTTATTCTATTTTATATGTCTGATACCGCAAACCTACGATACCAGGCTTCCACCCTGGCCATACCTATGGCAGCTTTTTCCAGTGAATGAAATACGGGTAACCCCCCCCTGACAAATGCTTCCTGTACTTTCAATTGTTCTTCCGTTCCCACCATGTCAGAAGCCTGTCCAAGTACAATTATAACTGGTTTCCCGGTTTCTGTCTTCGCTTTATGTAAAGCCTCAACCGCGGGTTTGAGGAAGAAATCGTTTGAGAACAACCCCCCTCCCCAACGGCTGACCGGGTGAAATCCCATATGATACATGAGAATGTGTATTTCAGGCACCTCACCCAATACTTTCATGGTTTTATATATTACATCCGGGAAAATCAGGTTGGTCGCATCAAGGGGATTGGCAAATATAGCACCGGCTATCAGTAAAAATTTACTTAGCTCTTTTTGTACTCCTTTGGACAACTGAGGTAAATCCAATCCAGCGGCTTCGATCTGATCGCTGGCCTGTACGCTGGGTCCACCACCTACCCCAACTACCACAATCCCGCGCCCTACAGGATATGGTGGTGAGAAATTCAGTGCAACAAGAACATCGATCATCTCCTGAATATCATTTACCTGTATAGTATTCAACTGGCGGCATGATGCCTGGAAAACCTTTACCGATGAAGTCATGCTTGCTGTATGACTGAGTGCGGCTCTTAATCCAGCATCTGTAACCCCGCCTTTATACATGACTACCGGCTTCTTCTTGGCAGTTTTTTCAAGTATGCTACGAAAGCGTTTCCCGTCCCTCACCCCTTCTATATAGGCTGCAATTATCTTCGTTTCAGGATCACCAAGGAAGTACTCTAATAGCTCACATTCATCTATATCCAGGGCATTACCGTAGCTAACGACTTTGCTGAATCGCAGACCTCTTGACCCTGCGTGAAGTGGCATATCCAGTGCATGTCCACCGCTCTGCGATATAAAAGCAACAGGACCTGGCTCCAATGGCATGCGTGTGACGTTGGTCAATTTGGCTCTGGGCACAAATAGTCCCACGCAATTGGGACCTATTATGCGGAGGCCTCCTGCCCTGGCTTTTTGCAGCATTGCCCGCTCAAGCTCGGCCCGCTCTTTCTGCCCGCTCTCGCTGAACCCGGCAGTAAAAAAGTGTACGGATTTGACGCCTTTCCTGGCGCAATCATCAAGCAATTCGAGGGATTTGTCCGCCGGTATGCATACCACTACGTGATCTACGACGCCGGGTATCGATGATACGGAAGGGTAGCAGGGCAGACCGAAAGCCTCATTGTACTTCGGGTTGACCGGATAGATTCCAGGGAACCCCGCTTCCTTCAACGCAGCGACTACCCACGCGGCAAAAGTAAATTCATTCCCGGGAGAAGCACCAACAATGGCCACTCCGCGCGGATTGAATATCTCGTCCAGGGTTACTTGAGCCATATTAAACAGCTCATCTATCATATCAATCTGTTATCCCCATGGCAACAGATGCAATCGCTCATATATACCTCATATGTATATTATTTGACAAAGCTGCTGACGGCTATTTACACTGTGCTTCAGCCCTTTGATCCAAACTTGGAGTGATTGAATTAAATTATGCAAACAGTTGTTACGGGTGCCTCCGGACACGTTGGTATAAATCTAATAAGAACACTCATATCCAGAGGTAGAGAAGTCAGGGCGCTGGCCCATATTAACAATAAAGCCCTGACAAATCTCAATATCGAACTTCTCGATGGAGACGTCTGCAATCTCGATTCTTTAGTGAGGGCTTTTGAAGGCGCAGATGTCGTTTTTCATCTGGCGGCGCACATATCACTCCTGATGAATGACTGGCCACGCTGTGCAGCAATCAATATAGAAGGTACCAGAAATGTTGTAGAGGCATGCTTGCGCAGCAAAATACGCCGCCTTGTACATTTCAGCACAATCCATGCCCTTCAATCAGAACCACGGGATAAACCAATCGACGAATCGAGGCCATTTGTAGATTCACTTAAATGCCCGCCGTATGACCGTTCTAAAGCCGCCGGCGAAAGAATTATACGTCAGGCCATTGACCACGGATTAAATGCCATAATAATTAATCCCACTGGCATCATCGGCCCCTATGATTATTACCCTTCTCACTTTGGAGAAGCTTTAATACAGTTTGCAACCAGGAGAATTCCCGTCCTCATTGAAGGGGGGTTCGACTGGGTGGACGCGCGTGACGTGGCCGATGCTGCTATTCGTGCCGAAGAGCAGGCACCAGCGGGATCGAATTATTTGCTTTCAGGCCACTGGTTATCGGTTAAAGAAACTGCTGAACTGGTTGCAGAAATCATGGGAACAAAGGCACCTCGTTTCGTTTGCCCTATGGCTCCTGCAAAGCTATTCGCCCCTATCGTTACAGCAGTATCACATGTCACCGGCACACGGCCCCTGTTCACCACGGCATCCTTGAACGCACTGGCAAGCAACCGCAACATAAGTCACGCCAAGGCTACCCGGGAACTTGGATATCATCCGAGACCAATCAGGGGAACGATCGCAGATACACTTCAATGGTTCAAAGAAAATGGGTTCCTTGCCAATAAGTGATTGAACTGAAACCGGAAAAATTTTGACAGACAACCTTTTCTACAACGCAGTGCTCATCGGCTGGTTCCTATTAT
>CAYLRS010000266.1:0-3030 GCA_964385895.1 uncultured Dehalococcoidales bacterium | reverse complement strand
ATAAGTAATATGTAAATTTCTCTGAAAGAGGCGCCCTGGGCGAGAACGAGGGGATGCTTTGCGACAAACACAGCATATTCCGACATGATCGTATTCAGTAGATCAATTTTATCGTCGGATAATAAAAGCAACCCCTCGCGCTTTGCCGCTTCCATGATTCTCCTATTAATTATTCTAACTGTATTCAGTCTGCGCATCTGGTACTCGTTAAATATACTAGGATATAGAGTCTGCAATTCTGTTAAAGAGGCAGGTAGATCTCCCTTAGGAAGGGCCTCAATAGCTTTTGTCATAGCATAAGCTGATGTAATCGTATCGTAACTTCTATGTTTGTCAAGATTCCGTATGGCTTTTTCTATTTGATCAACCATGAACATAAAACTATCCCTTACCAACGCCTCTTTGTTTTTATAATGTAAATATATTGTAGCCCTTGCTATTCCGCAGCGAACAGCCACATCACCTAATGACGTTTTTCGAATGCCCCGTTCCAAAAAAAGGATCAGTGCAGTCTGGGCTATCCTGCTGCCTGTGCGATTTACGTGGCTCATTAAAATAACTGCAAACTATACCAAATTTAAAATGCGACTAGTCTATTATATATAATATTGACAAATTCTGTCTTTATCGTCTATTATTTTTTTATCTCTTGAATATCAAACGAATGGTGGATTGGTATGAGATGGTAGCGAATAAAACCAGATTGTTGTTGAAGGGTATAAGGGTGGTTGATTTTTCATGGGTTCAGGCCGGTCCCTGGGTTGGGCGTTTCTTTGCAAATTATGGTGCTGAGGTTATCAGGATTGAGAGTACCCTGCGCATGGATTGGGCGAGGAATGTGCCCGGGGATCCTGAGGTACTGAATGGCAAACATCATAAAGGCGCGTTGTTTACCAATGTGAACTGTGACAAGCTGGGAATAACCCTGAATTTAAAGCATCCCAAAGCAATTGAAATAGCAAGGAAATTAATCGCAATCACTGACGTTGTAATCGATAATTTTACTGCAGACGTGATGGAGAACCTCGGTCTTGGATATGCTGACCTGATTAAGATAAAACCCGATATTATCGCACTCAGTATGCCTGTCTTTGGTAAGAAAGGGCCTTACCGTAATTTTGGAGGCTATGGAAACGCGATATGGGGAATGGCCGGTCTGGATTCACTTTCAGGTAATCCAGGCCAGCCATTGACCACAAGCATTGCCCTGGCAGATTTTGGCCCAAATCCCACTCATGCCACCATAGCGCTACTGGCCGCGTTACACTACCGACATCGCACTGGGAAAGGTCAATTTATCGAGTTAGCCCAATTGGAAAGCACGGCCTGCTGGCTGGGTCCTTCGGTCTTGGATTACACAGTAAATAGGCGCATCGCAACTGGTCACGGGAATAGTTCATTATACGCAGCGCCTCATGGAGTCTACAGATGCATGGGAGATGATAGATGGTGTGCCATAGCAGTTCAAACTGAACAAGAATGGGTTTCCTTTTGCAAAGCCATCGGCAAACAGGAGCTTATCGATGATTTCAGATTCTCAAGCCTTGCAAAAAGGAAAGGGAATGAAGATCAACTGGACTGGATAATAGAAGCCTGGGCTATCGAGAGGACGCCTGAAGAAGTAATGACTCGGTTGCAGGATGCAGGGGTAGCGGCAGGCGTCGTTGAAACAGGAGAGGATCTATTGCTCCACGACCAACAGGCAAAACACAGGGAATATTTTGTTACCCTGGATCACCCTGATGGTAAAGCGTTTTGCGAAAATACAACCATCGCCTTTTCTAAAACGCCAGCCAGAGTCAGGCGGCCTGGGCCAGTTATGGGACAGGACAACGAATATGTTTACAAGGAAATCCTCGGAATAACGGAAGAAGAAATAAATCAGTGCTACGTCGATGGAGTATTTGACTGATATGGCGTATGGTTGATTCATGTGTAAAAACACCATGAATTAGGTGGGTCAATGAAAACTGAAAACAGAGCTCTTGACGATATACACGTACTTGATATCGCAGGACCCATCGGGGTATATACCACTAAATTAATGGCCGATCTCGGTGCTGATGTAATAAGGATTGAACAACCCGGCGGCGACCCGATGCGGTCTATAGGTCCTTTTATTGAGGACAGAACTCAACCCGAGAATAGCTTATTTTTCATCCATTACAACACCGGAAAGAAAAGTATCACACTTAACATAGAGACCGAGGACGGCTCTAAAATATTCAAAAAACTGGTTGAAAACGTTGATGTGATCGTCGAATCCTTCTCTCCCGGATTCATGGAGCGTATCGGCTTGGGTTACGCTGTATTGCGGAAAATAAACCCCCGCCTGATACTCACATCAGTAACCGCCTTCGGGCAGACTGGACCCTATAAAGAGTTTAAAGCTAATGATCTGATTGGGCAGGCTATGGGAGGAATATTGCATTCGCTCGGGCCGGTAGAAGGTCCACCTACAGCTCTGGGCGGAAACCAGGCATACCACATGGCTTCGGCTTATGCAGCAATCGGAACATTAATTGCTCTTGCGAACCGTGATGTTACCAGTAAAGGACGCTGGGTGGATATTTCCATGCAGGCGGCCATGATACGCATGACCGAGAGAATTACCCTTGATTACTGGCTTTACAATCAAAACCGTAAGAGGATTGGTGGCCTCGAGTTCTACCGTGGTATCCGCGTCAGTTTTCCCTGTAGGGATGGTGAAGTATTTTGCAGTGCCCTCGGTGGCGCTGGTGCCGAAGCCATGCTCCAATGGATGGAAAGCGAAGGGATGGCTGGCGATTTACGGGATGAGAAATATGCCAATATCTTGAAGGCTATGCAGGGTATCCCTTTAGCCAAGGGAAGCCAACAAAAAACCACCGGAAGTTTTGCCAGTTCCCTGATGTCAATGCTTAATTATCCAGAGGAATTGCTTATACACATCGAAGATGTCTGGCAGGCCTTTCTTATGACACATACTAAGGAGGAGCTTTTTATCGGTGCTCAGCAGAGGGGTGTGCGCTTATTGCCAATTAATGACGT
>CAYLRS010000265.1:0-3067 GCA_964385895.1 uncultured Dehalococcoidales bacterium | reverse complement strand
CCCGGCTCAGTATAGCGGTCGGTGTTTTTTTGAATCCGTCGGCCCTCATGATTTCCACGATGCCGGGTATTTCTTTTTCTATCACCGACCTGGTTGCTTCCGGAGTTACATCGCGCGGCGAGAGGCCGGTTCCGCCGGTTGTGATGATGAAGTCAACGGCGCCGCTGTCGGCCCATAGCGCCAGTGTCCTGGCAATGGTTGCTTCATCGTCGGGTACTATTTCATATTTTGAAATAGGGATGTCCAATTCACGGAGGGTTTTGACGATGTAATCCCCGCTCCCGTCGGCACGCTCGCCCGTCGAGCCCTTATCGCTGATTGTTAGTACGCCCGCATTAAACATATTCGTCAGCCAGTCGAACCAGAAGCGCCTTCACTTTTTATTTCTAATTGAAATGCTTACGTTCTTTATTATACCAGTGTTTTTCAACGTGCCGATCATGGCGAGAATGGCATTTGCGATGATTTCCTTAACAAATGGCTTCATAAAGACCTGCTTGCCATTGGCAAATACTGCTATATCGGAGCCGATATTGTTCAGCATTTCCCTTTCAACGAAGTCTGCTATTCCCTTAACGTTATCGCTCCTGAACTGGGGCAGATCAAAAGGCAGCGTTTTATCGGTGATTATAGCTGCCAATTCTTCGGGTGCGCAGACCATGTCTTTGCCCAGCTCGCTTCTATAGACTTCTATCCTGGGTAATTTACTCCTTTTAAATCCTTCGATAATAGCTATATCGTATTCATTGCCCAGCGATGATAGAACTTCCTCGACGGACGGCTCGCGGCTGGCATTTTTAAATACGGTTAATCTTGAGGGTGAGCTAACTACACAGGCGTCGCTGCCGGCCTGCGCGAATCGCGCCGTATCTTTGCCGGGGATGTCCAGTTCAACGGTCTGGTGAGCGTGTTTAACAGCAGCAACCCGGAATCCCCTGCTTTTAAACTCGGCTATCAGCTTTTCTATGGCGGTAGTCTTCCCCGACTTCGATTTTCCTACGATGGCTACTGCAGGTATCATAAGTATCCTCGCTTAAATTATATCTGTGTCATAATCTAACAATTGTACCCTGACTGAATCTCCGGCTTTTACAGCGGGACAATCTTCGGGAATGATTGCCAGGCCATTGGCCTGTGACATCGATGTAAGTATCCCTGAGCCCTGCGGGCCTGTGAGAGATGCCCTGTAACCGCTAGCGGTCTTCGTTACCCGTACGCGCGCAAAAACGCGGCGTCCATCATCGTTTACGATAGGGCTATCCAGGACTGCTTCCACCACGGGTCTATTGAATTTTTCCCTGCCCATCATCTTGAGTATGGCGGGCCTGGCGAATTGCTCAAAGGTTGTCATCGAACTCACCGGGTTTCCGGGCAAACCGAGGTGAGGTATCTCCCTGGCCCGGCAACCCTCGGCCCTTTTGATGGTACCGAACGCCAGAGGCTTACCCGGCTTCATGCGTACAGTCCAGAAACCGATTTTACCTATTGTTGCCAGCACATCCTTGACTATATCGTAATCACCCTTGGAAACCCCGCCTGTTGTTATCAGCATATCTGCGTCGAGGCCTTCATTTATTTTCAGGTTAAGAGATTGAACTGAATCCCTGCCGATGCCGATGATTTTTGGAATACCGCCGCAGCTGAGGATACTGGCAGCTATACTGTATGCGTTGCTGTTATATATCTTCCCGGGAGCCAGTGGCTCATTGATATCACAGAGCTCATCTCCTGTAGATAAGACAGATATAACAGGCCTGCGGATGACTGCTACACGCGGTATGCCCAGCGATGCGAGCACCCCGATTTCTGCCGCCCGCAGCAAAGTACCCTTTCTCAAGACAAGCTGACCAGTTGCAATGTCTTCGCCTTTGTATCGGACATTCAGTCTTTTTTCGGCGGGTCTCAATATTCCGATTTCTTTGAGAGACTTTTTCTGGCTCTTGCGTTCCATTTCGTCCGTATTTTCGAACTGCACCACTGCATCCGCCCCTTCCGGCAGAGGGGCACCCGTCATAATACGCATAGCCGTGCCACTGGTTACCTTCTTGTCCGGTACATAGCCGGCGGCAATCTCACCTATAACCTTCAGTAGTACGGGTTTGTTTTTGCTTGCCGACGCAGTATCTCCCGATCTGACGGCATAGCCGTCCATGGCCGCATTATCATGAGGGGGCACGTCCAGCCCGGCTTTTATATCTTTGGCAAGCACCTGCCCCAGGCACTCGAGTATAGGCTTTTCCTCGGGTTCGAGCACATGAACGGTGCTTAATATTTTCTCCAGCGCCTCTTCAACCGAAATCATTGTAAATTAGTAGCTTTAAGATTGCATGTATTATGTTGGCGGCATGTATAAAAGTCAAGGTAATTCCAACGAGCATCAATGATAAGGTAAAGGACGCAGGTTCAAATCCTGTACCCGCTACCAGTTTTTGAAGCTAAAATGCCCGTCTTAGAATGAATAAGGCGGGCATTTTCATTTTAATTAAAGAAAAGCTAATGGATTTCATCGGACACACAGGTGTTTGTTATCTGAGCAGTTTGATAAAATCGGCGGGCGAGATGTCAGCGCCCTCGAGTATGTGGTCCAGTGTCCCCGTATCAATGCTTCGGTGTCCGGTACGACCACCTGGGCAAATGGAACATCTCTGCGCAATATAAGATGGCTTCCCTTCTGCCGTTTGACAGAGAAACCCGCTTTCTTTAGTGCTTTGACTACCTCTTTGCCGGACAGGCCCCGAGGTAGTTTGCTCATTTAGCCGCGACCTCGAGCTCCACCATGTCTTTGCCGATCTCCGTCGGAACCGGTAACCCATCCTCAAGCAGTGTTTCTACGTATACTTCAATGGCCTCTTTGATGTTCTTAAGTACCTGTTCCCTGGTCTCACCCTGTGAAACACAACCCTTCAATGCAGGAGCATACGCTATATAGCCTGATTCACGGCCTTTTTCAACAATCACTGTGTAAACCATATGGGAAAATTATATCAGGGGCATTGATAAACGACAATATTTAGTCTCTTCCAATACAAGATGAGCCTGGAGGAGGTAACGATTTCTAACACAGGAT
>CAYLRS010000264.1:0-3068 GCA_964385895.1 uncultured Dehalococcoidales bacterium | reverse complement strand
CCCTTGGCCACCATAATATCCCCTTGCCGCGAGGCTGTCAATGCCCCTCCGAGCCCTCCAGTCCTACTGAACCGTCCTTATTCATGGCTGTCTCACCCAAAACCTTCTCTCCAGAGACTTCAGTCCTTTACCGTGAAGGTAAGCATGCGGGCTTTTGAAGCTGTATTACCATAGCAACCAGCTTAAGTCTTAGTTTAATATGGGAAATTCAGGATTAATATGGATTACCTGTGCAAATCTGTCAGGCCAGAGGTATAGTAGTGCCGGTAGCCTTAGCTATGAGCTTGCCGTCCTGGTTGGTCACGTTCATCTCGGAGATGCAAACACGCCTGCCGCTTTTTATCACCCTGCATTCGGCAATAAGCTCATCGTTTTCCCCGGCAGAGGCGATGAAATGAATGTTGAACTGCGATGCCACATTGGGAGTGATGACCGAGTTGGTAGCATAGGCAAAAGCCTGGTCTGCAACAGCGCTGATCATGCCGCCGAAAATCATCCCGTTGAAATTCATATATTCAGGGCTCATCTTCATGGAGACCCTGGCGTACCCGTCTGAGATTTCGAGCAATCTCATACCAAGAAAAGAGGCAACCGGCTCTGAATTAGCTAATTTCTTCAGTTTCTCAATATTAGCTGACATATTTAACCACGATCATACAGAATTTCTCATGCACTTGAACTTAATGCATGAAACCATGTCCTATGCTATCATATTACCCAATTTGTTGGTTAATTTTTATATTTATCATTCGATCGGTAGCAATGAAGGATAAATTTTCGCGTCCTCTTGCCTTTATCAGCACCATGGTTATCCTGGCAAGCACTATACTGCCCGGAGGCCTTGTCAACCCTGCCGACGCGAGCGCGGGTCCGGGCATTATGAAATGGGACACTGTCACCACGCCCAACTCGGAACCGGGTAAAAACGACGTTCTGAATCCATATTTCGCTACCGTGCCCACGGGAAGCGAGGTGCGCGACTTGGCCGTGGGCAGTGACGGCAGGACCCTGCTGGCCGCTGTTACGGTGGACGGCCGATACGTTGGATTGGGCGCAGTGCCGGTGGGTGCCCTTATGGTATCCGCTAACGGCGGCATCTCGTGGACAACCACCTCCGACAGGCAGCTGCGTGGAGCGGGTCTGGGCGGTAACCATGTTTACAATGTTCTCATTGCCCCTGATGACCCTAAGCTGTGGGTAGTAACCGCTGGCAGTACTGCAGGTGGTCCGACGGAGTTCTGGGTAAGCATCGACGCCGGTGCCGAGTGGAGAAACACGCAGGCTCCAGCTATGGCAGCAGGCGAGGCGATAAGCGCTATCGATATCTCCCAGGGTTATGGCAATGGCAGGGATTTCATGTTTGCCACAAGGAGTGGAAACGGGGCAGGGCGAATCTTTATTCTGAAGAGTGGTAGTTTTGGCACCTGGATGTTGCAGTCTAATCCTTCATCCGATCTCATGGATTTCTTCGCTGTGAAATTTTCCCCGACTTACAGTGGCGACCAATCCATTGTAGTTATTTTAGCCGATAGCACTTCGACTTTCTATAATATCGGCGTCAGGGATATCAATGCCAACTCTGTATCCATGTGGGTCTATACTGGAAATGGTATTAGCATAGCCTCACAGAGTATGTTAACACTAACTTCTGCCGATCTTTCCCTGCCGTCGGATTTCTCTGGACAGACTGCAAGCTTGAGGCGTGCGTTTGTTAGCTTGGTTCAAACCGGCATTTACCGCATTGACGATTCGGTCCCCACTTCGTTACTGCCGAGAGCAGGTATTAACAGCATTGCCTTTTTCGGTACTTATGCTTCGGGAAAGCTGCTGGCAGGGTCGTTATTTGGGTATCCGTGCAATGCTACAGTCCCCACCGTGTTTATGGATACACCATGTACCTGCGCCGGCTCTTGCTCGATACCGTCACTTAAACCTCCAACGGGTGCTGCGAGCCAGAGTAGTTGCAGCGATTCCTTATCGGGAATTGGCTCCGCCGTTGTTGCCTGGAGCCCGAACGGGTCACTGGCATACGCGGTAACCGGTTCGGCGACTGTTACGAGTGGTGCAACCTGGTGGAATGCCGGTTCCAACCCATGGATTGCTAAACTTATTCCCAATGATGAATCGGCTTTCTCCATAAGCCGCAATAACGGTGATACCTGGAACCAGCTTTCCCTGATCGATACGACTATAGATTGGTTTAACGACGTTGCCGTATCTGCTGATTGCACAACAGTGTACCTGGCATCAGTACATAGAAACGTCGGCACAGGATGCAATGAGTTTGACAGTGTCTGGCGATCCACGGTCAGCCCGGCCGTGGCATCCCCGCTTCCCACAATAACACCAATTGGATCATACTGGGAGCGGGTCCTGACGCATACTACTTCCGCCACCTGCAACGTCACGCAGACTGACCTGCCCCTTCTAAGGACTGTCCCATCCTGCACGGACTCTTCAGACGGCGGCGTCGTTGCCTGGGCAGCGCAATACGCACCGGCTTCGCTTGCAGGGAATGGCGGGGTGATGGCCTGGTCACCCGACTATGGTGACTACTGGACAATCATCGGTCCGAGGAATATCGTACAGGATTTTACATTTGAATCCAGCAGAGTGATTTATAGCTTAAGTCCGGTGGGGATGGTGCAGAAGCTGGTTTATACTGGTACGGCCTGGTCTACCACCATACCGAGCAGCTTTACCGGTATTGCAGGCCATACTGTTGTGGCCAGAAATGGTAAAGTGCTGGTAGGTGCGGCGCTATCTAATCAGCAGGAAGCTGCAGTTGCTTATTCGTTGGACAGCGCCAAGAGCTGGTATACGTTTAAAGACCGTATGCCCAGCGGTGGCAATATGCATGTAATATTCGATGTGGATTTCGAAAAAAACTATTTCGTATATGCGGCAGCAGATGACAATATCACAGGTGCCGTATACCGCAACACTGCCCCGTCTTTTACTCGTTGGGACAGTAACAATATGATGGATATTTCAAACGGAGCCACGGGACCCGACTGGTGGAACGACGGGTACAGCCAGACGAATGGCGACCCACCGCACCAGAGAGG
>CAYLRS010000263.1:0-3078 GCA_964385895.1 uncultured Dehalococcoidales bacterium | reverse complement strand
GATTCAATCCACCAAAAGGCTCGTCCAGCAACATCAATTCCGGCTCAGTGGCAATTGCCCTGGCTACCTCTAACCGTTTAAGGTCGCCGTGAGATAATATTGAGGCAGGTTCGAGAGCCAGGTCAGCAATTCCCACAAACTCAAGCGCATCGCGCGCCTTTATTTCGGTTCTTTTAACCCACTCACCCCGCCTGGTTATCCTGGGGCAAAGGCAACCCACCATGACATTGGCTATAATGGGCAGATGGCGGAATGGTTTGACCACCTGGAAAGTCCCTACCATCCCTCTCTGCACAATCTCCCAGGAACGCCGCTTGGTAATATCCTCACCTTTGAATTTAACCGTTCCAGAATCAGGCTTCAATATACCCAGCAGGCAGCGGATAAGAGTAGTCTTGCCGGCACCGTTTGGTCCAATGAGTCCGACGATCTCGTCCCGTGCCACCTGAAAACTGACATTATTTACTGCAATTAAGCCACCAAAGTGCTTGGTCAAATTTTCCACTTCGAAAAATGGTGCCATTTTACAACTCCTCCTCTCTCAACTCCCGGCGAGACACCTTGCCGACATCCGTCTTGGGGACCTCACCTCTAAACTCCACGATTTTGGGAACCTTATAGTGGGCTAATCGCTCCGCCGTATACTTGATGATATCCTGTTCTGTTACTTTACCCCTGGACTCGGTCTCCAGCACCACGATGGCTTTCACTCTCTCTCCTACATCCGGGTCCGGGACCCCGATGACACCGGCCTCTTTAACCTGGGGATGGCTGGTTAAAACCTCCTCGACCTCGCGGGCAAATACAGCCAGCCCTTTATATTTAATCATGTCCCTCTTTCTATCGTAGAAATAGAAATAACCCTCCTCATCCATCCTTGCCAGGTCACCGGTCCTGACCCATGTTTCGCCGTCTATTTCCACAAACATCTTTTTTGTATCTTCCGGTTTGTTCCAGTATCCCTTTGCTATCTGCGGCCCCTTGAAGGCAAGTTCCCCAGTTTCACCGGGGGGTAGAAACTTGTCACCCTCGGGATCCAGTATAGCTGCCACGCAGCTTGACATGGGTACGCCAAATGATCCGATTTTGGGCCTCCCGTAAGGGCTTACAATGCCTACTGAAGTAGTCTCTGTCATGCCCCAGCCTTCGTGTATCTTGACGCCGGTTCGCTTCTCCCAGCCCTTAGCCGTGTCCTCGAGGAGGGCATCAGCGCCTGAGACAAGAACTTTGAGGCGTTTCCAGTTCACCCTGTCGGTTCTTTGATAATCCCTGAGAACTTCAAACAACGCCGGAACACTATAGAATATGGTCGCACCATAGCTTTCAATAGCATTAAGTATGTCATCAAGGTCGGGAGTGGTAAATATCACCAGGGTATAACCCTGTGACATTGACCCCGCCATGACTACGGACTGACCATAGATATGGTAGAAGGGCAGATAACCTATCACCACCTCTTTGCCCTGCTGGACGACATCTCCCCAGAATGTTTGGGCTATATGTTGTGCCGCTACCAGATCATAGTGGGTTATCATAGCAGCTTTGGGCAAACCCGTGGTCCCCCCGGTGTAAGGCAGGGATACCAGATCTTCCCTGATGTTGAATTCTATCTTGGGCGGCTTTGGCGGGTATTTCTTGATCAAGTCCTGTAACTGATAGAATCCTTCCCGTTTAAAAATCTCCGGGGGTGGTGCTGACATCTTCTGGTATACAGCACGGAGCAGGCTTTTACCAAGGAACCTCTTCAACGGGGGCAGGTACTCGGCAATGCCAGTGAGTATTACTCTGTCCAGGTTAACTCCAGCCCGCTCCACATTTTCATACAGGATATCCTGGCAGACTATGGTCTTGGCACCGCTGTCGACGATCTGGTGCTTGATTTCAGGGCTGACATACACGGGGCTGATCGCAGTAACAATGGCTCCTGCCTTGAGCGCACCGAAATAAGCGATAATGAATTGAGGTGAGTTCAGAAGCAGCAGGGCTACCTTGTCCCCTTTCTTGACGCCAAGATCGCACAGGGCAGTGGCAAACCTATCCATGTGGTCTCTTAGCTCCCGGTAACTTATCTTCTGGCCGTAGAATATCACGGCCGTTTTGTCTTTGAATTTCTCAGTCGATTCGTCCATCATCTGGACCACCGATTTTTCGGGGATAACCACATCGGCCGGCACGCCCTTGCCATAAAACTTCAGCCACGGCCTTGCTTCATAAAGGGCTTTGTTTGACACGGAAATACCTCCTGTTGCTGTAAGTAAGCAAATATAACACAACCACCCTTCTTTAACAACCGATTCTAAAGGTTGGGTGTAGTGCCGAGCCTGTCGAATGTGTACGGTTTGTCCGTCTTTATGCCAGCCAGCCTCTTGGCGATGTTCTTGGTGTTCTCCAGGTTATAAGCGCCCATGATGGCAATCTGCTCCATCCTGGGCGAACCGCCGCCATGCACGCCCGCATACTGCATAACGCCGGAAAGTTCGGAGCAGGATATTCCCTGAACCCAGGCGAATGCCTTGAGGATGTCCTGGACATCCACATTGGGATTGCGTGCCATGTATTTCTCGATGAAAGGCCTGGTCTCCTCGTTGACCCAGTCGCCCGGCCGCGGCAGCGTAGCGGGCATGCCGCCGGCGATATCGGCGAGTATGTCGTATTCGTGGTATATATTTAGGCCGGCGTGCCTGCGGCTGACGTTGCAGTAGGTGATATCAGGCACCCAGGTGCCGGAAGGCGACTGGTACCCGTTGATGGCGGCCGCGATGCCCGTGCCGTAGCAGAGCTCGGATGTGCAGACGAGCTCGACCAGCTTATCCCTGACGTGGTGCTCCTTCTCGATGCCGTTGACCTCGGCCATGAGCGCAGTGGCGCCGGTGAGCACATCGGTCATGGCCGGCTTGCATCCGGTATAGCTGTGGCGGTGATAAAGCGCAAACAGGAGTGCGAGATAGCCACCCATTTCGGTCTCACCACAAAGGAAGACGCGTTCCCAGGGGACGAAGACGTCATCGAACACAGTCATGGAGTCGGCGCCTCCCCACGGCCCGGGCCCGCTGTAGCCTTCAGGAACGTCAGGCATGG
>CAYLRS010000262.1:0-3080 GCA_964385895.1 uncultured Dehalococcoidales bacterium | reverse complement strand
ACACCGTCGGCTTCGTGGTCCTGCCGGAAACAAGCAGTAAAGCCTTGCGCTTTTCCTCAAGCTTTTTTCTCTTACGGCGGTGTTTGAGGATTGCCATTCTTTTTCTTTTGTTCATATTACTTCACCCGAATAACGTATCCTTAAATTAGAATTCATCTTGTATTATCGCTAAAGTCGCTAAGGATTTCAAATAAGGAGAGCTTTCAGTGAACGTATTTCTTATTTATCATCCGGGAAAGCTCAACAAGTAGTTTAAGGACTTCTTCCGCTGCCTCGTTCGAAAGCGATGCCAGTCCGCAGGTTGGCGTAATCAGGCTTTTTGAAATGATCTCTTTGATAGAAATTCCACCCCTGGTGTAGGGTGCCAATGCCTCTCCGAACCTGTCATAAAGGCTTGACAATGATTCCTTTTTCAGGGTGTCTTCGTCATTGGGAATTATGCCCCAGGCTATGGCCCCGCCGCGGCCCAAAAATCTTTTAACATCTTCTGCATAACATAGCAGGGAATCGGTATAGCTGTACGCGTCAAAGCTAAGTATATCTATGTGCAATTTGAGTAAAAGCGACCAGTCCGTACCGCCGCAGCAATGGATGCCTTTAATGCCCTGGATACCGCTGAGTACCTCCTCAAGCAAGGAAGAGACTTCCTCGCCGGATATAGCGATGAATGCTGAACCTAAAGACGCCAGGTAGGGCTCGTCTATAAATATGATGGTTTGATGAGCTACGTTTCTTAGAAAATTCTCCTGCCAGGCCACTTTGAGCTTTAAAAACTTCGCGATGGCATCGGATAAGACGTCATCATAAATGATCCCCCTGCCGGCGTCGTCAGTCACGCATAACCCCCAACTGATTGGGCCTGTGATTTGTCCTTTTACTATTTCAGAAGCAGAACAGCCCAGTGAGGAGAATGCGTGTAAACCGGCAGCATAATCTTTGCCGATAAAGTATTTGTCGATCTTACTTTCAGAGTAATCCAAAAAAATCTGCTCAAGGTGTTCGTCAAAACCAGGATTTCTTTTCAGCGAGATTTTCTGCCCGTTTATAACGATGCCGGGGAAACCCTCGCTATACTGGGCATACATATTTTCCAGATTGGACCTTCTCGGTAATTGCGGCCAGGCAGGGAAGTCTGGCAGGTACTTCCCTACTTTGGCGCAGGCAACCGCAGGGTCAGTGTACGGCACACTGCCTATGAGAGTAGGCCTGCAGTTGAAATTTAATTTCACGGTCATCTCAAGATTATTTGATGTATTTCCCGATTAGAATATCCAGGTCCTTCTTTGCCTTGTCCGGAATCACTGCGGGGGCGGTAATTATGGCATTTTCAAGCGCATGTGTGCAAGCACAGCCCCGGGATGGTGGCAGGCTGGTAATAGCGTGACGCAGTATCTTTTTGGCGGTTTCAATGCTCTTTTTTAAGTTGCTTATCACCATCTCAGTTGAAACGGTTTCAGCCAATTCGTTCCAGCAGTCGTAATCGGTCACAATGGCCATCATGGCGTAGCATATTTCAGCCTCGCGTGCTAACTTGGCTTCGGGCAATGCTGTCATCAAGATGACATCCGCACCCCAGGAGCGGTACAGCTCAGATTCTGCCCTCGTGGAAAACTGTGGACCTTCCATGACAATGCAGGTGCCACCATCATGTACACGGGCACCGGTTTTATGGGCAGCATCGTAAAGCACGTCGCTGAGCACAGGGCAGTACGGGTCGGCAAATGCCACATGACCGACTATCCCATTTCCGAAAAATGTATTTTGCCTGAGCACCGTCCTGTCGATAATCTGATCGGGGATGACCATGTCCATGGGCTTAATCTTTTCCTTGAGGCTGCCCACGGTAGAAATGGCAATTATAAATTCGACTCCCAGGGACTTAAGGGCGTATATATTGGCTTTGGAAGGCAGTTCGCTGGGGCTAATCCTGTGTCCCACACCATGCCTGGGCAAAAAGGCCGTATGAACTCCGTCGAGGTTGCCCAGTGTGATAACGTCGCTGGGATCGCCAAAGGGCGTACTTATTTTGACTTCCTGTGCTCTGGTCATCCCCTCGAGTTGATATAGCCCGCTGCCGCCTATGATGCCGACTTTAGGCTGTAACATTAATCATCCTCCTGTAATATCGCTTTAATGCTGCGTTTGAACGGCGTTCTAATTATACCTTTTTCAGTAACGATGGCACTGATATATTTACCCGGTGTGACGTCAAAGGCGGGATTGGCAGCCCGGGTTCCCCTTGGCGCGATGTGGACACCCTTGAAGTTTAAAACCTCGTCGGGGCTTCTTTCTTCAATGATGATTTCTGCTCCTGACCTGATAGTTATATCAATGCTGCTTGTAGGGGCGGCGACATAAAAGGGGATATGGTTTTCCCCTGCCAGCACCGCCAGCGAATATGTGCCGATCTTATTAGCGGTATCACCGTTAGCTGCAATGCGGTCTGCACCCACGATGACGCAATCAATTTTATGCCGCTGCAGGAAATGCCCTGCCATATTATCGGTAATCAGCGTTACCGGTATTTTTATCTTGATGAGTTCCCATACGGTAAGGCGTGCGCCCTGGAGGACGGGGCGTGTTTCATCGGCAAATACGTTTATCTTTTTCCCCTGCTGTACGGCCGCTGTGATGACGCCGAGGGCCGTGCCATATTTTACGCCGGTGGCAAGCTGTCCCGTATTGCAGTGAGTCAGCACGGTGAAACCGTCTTTAAGCAGATCTGCCCCGTACCTGCTTAACCGTGACATAGCATGATCTTCATGCCTGTGTATCTTTCTTGCGGTTTCAATGAGGTTTGTTTGAATGCTCGATATCGACTCTTTCTGTATAGCCGCCTCTCTCATTTTATTTGCGGCATAAAAAAGATTGACGGCAGTAGGTCTTGACGCTGAAAATTCACTGATTATGCTGTCCAGTTCCTTCAGGAATTTTCTTTTGTCACGGTACGGTATTGAGAGGGCACCCAGCGCGATTCCGTATGCAGCGGCGATGCCTATGGCAGGCGCTCCACGGACCTTCAAGTCCTTTATCGCGTTAACGACATCTCGGTAATCATGGAGCTCAAGATATTTTTCAAA
>CAYLRS010000261.1:0-3087 GCA_964385895.1 uncultured Dehalococcoidales bacterium | reverse complement strand
TGCCTGTGGTCGGCGACGAAGGGAAAGCGGATCCTCCCCCAGATCTCGTCCCTGGACCGATCTATCCCTTCGCAGAAGGAATCTAAAAAAACCTCTCTATTCGACAACCTGCCATCGTTCTTATGTAAGACCCGCGTGGCCTTCATCAGCCTATCGGCGAACGTATCAGGTGGCATAATATCCTCGAACCTGCCGGCAATCAGCGGGAAGTAGCTTTTGAGAAATTTCAGCTCGTCATAGAGGATGAGAGTATTGTCCAGATCGAATAGCACAGCTTTAAGCATGTTGTAAAACCCAGGGTAAAATTTTACGTGTTTTATCTTGAAATGACCACCGCCACAGAATTCGGAAAAATTGAACTTAGAAAAATCGACCCTCACTGCTGGCCACATACAAATTATAAATATTTGAGTAACCTGTCTTTACTTTTGCCGTGACCTGTCTCGTACCAATGTACCGGCTGCATATACTTTTTTAGGTTCATTCGTTTCTTCGGCTAATAGCGGCTCCAGTTCTACGCTGATCTTGAATCCCAGTGCCGCCAGTATACTGCCGATGCGGCCAATGGTGGGATTGGCCTCTCCTCTCTCCAGTTTGGCCAAATATGGCTGGCTTACAGCTAACTTCTCAGCCAGGATTTCCTGTGTCATTCCCCTCTTCAGGCGCGCTTTTGTCAGCAATAATGCAAGCTCAAACCTGGCACGTGCAGCACCAAAATCCATGGCAAATTCCGGGTCCTTTAAATTCTCCTGTAAATCCCTCTGTGCGTTTGTAAGCATTTCAATCATCCTGTTTTTAGATATTCGTCATACAAATTTATCGCCCTTGATATTGTATCGCCTCGGATCATTTATGAACTCCCGTGCCGGGCAATCACCGTTGGGGCGCACATAATATTCATAAACTGACATATTTATTATAACTCCACAGGTTATATCGAGTCAATATACGCGGTTCGAAGGAATCTCCCCATAAATAAATAGTACATATGTACTATTGTAATATGCGGATTTAAATAAGCCGGATTAACATTCTTGATATAAGGAATCATCCTCTTGCGTTTAGACTTGTTTCCGCGCCAAATAGTAATAAAAAGGAGGATACGTAATACGTGAATATAGAGACGTTAAACGATTGACGGGGGTCAAATAGCCGGGGATGCTGAAGCTCTTCAACCACTATAACTAATCTATTTTATATTCAATACCTTCGATGATGGCACGCTTCGGGTGCTCATGCATTACGTTGCCTTTCTTATCCTTGATCCTGTGAATTGTACAAATATATGTCGAATCCTCGTCGTAGAATGATATTATATAGCTCCATCCGCCCTTGGTTATTTTGGCAGGAACCTTGCTTTCTATAACTGCGGTATACTGGCCGGAATTGATTTTGCCGGAATTGATTTTGCCCCAGTGCCCACTGTTTTCCAGCTTGACTTTTAGCTCCTCTTTGCTTACAATTTGAATTCTCATGTGGCTCTTTCTATAATTAGTGCATTAAGTAAATTGTTTATATAAAGCAGTATTATGGCAACTGAAAATTATATTAAAACATTAGCTCGCTTCATTTCAGGGAATATAAGTGTTTCAAAATTGGAAAAGGCGGTGGATAATCGTCTGTCAGAATTGCGCCGGAACCCGGGAATGAATCCAGAAAAGAGCGTATTATCAACCATCGACCTGTATTTGCATGAGATGAACGAAGGCTTTAGGGATAAGGCCGAATTATATGCTTTGGTACAGGCCATAATGGATGAAATGACGCAGTCAAAGACCGGCAGTAAGGGCGTTACTGTGCATAAGCGTTGTGTGGTGAATGGCGCTAGATGCGTCATTTCCCATGAGTTCAGCGAAGAGCGAAAACCTGTTGCTAATAATACGACTGAAATTAAAGACATATCGCTGGTCCCGGTTAATTAATCGTAGATATTCGTTTTCCAGTCTGTTTGCGCTGGTATATTACATGTAGAGGGACTCGCCCTCTCACTTCTTCATTCAATATAAATTCAAACCAGTAGTGGCCAGGAACCCGAATTGGTATTGTCATTTTAACGATCTGATTATGCACACTCTCCAGCGAATCTAATCTGAAGGGCAATGTCCCGCTCTCAATAATTTCATTATCGGGAGTTTTTACCTTAACCTTAGCTTCATAGTCGCCTAATCCGCTTACCCAGCACATCACAGCCGTAACTTCTGTCAGCCCGGGTGGAAGTTCCTTGGGCACATCTTTGCCCTGAAAAGTAATTATCAGGCGGTCGATTAACCTGATGATAGATATAACGCCGTCCCTTTCTTCGAGCACTCGCTCGCAGAGGGCTCCAACTTTTAAACGTGGTTCTAAAGGAATTTCCATTTCTTTTCTCCGTTCATTCTATTAAGTGCTATATGAACATCCGTTTTCCCTTACTATATCTTTTAATCCATTATCGCACAAGGTCTAGCGTAAGCTAATTTTTTATGTCTTAAGCTTTTTACGAGAATAACGCACCACTTTGTTTATGTTGTATAATCCAATTAACCGGAGGCAATCATGCTGGTAAAGATTGAGACCTATTTTGACGGTGACTATTGGTGCGCTCGTGGCATCGGCGAAGATATCTTCACCCAGGGCAAGACCCTTGACGAGTTACACGAGAATGTTAAAGAGGCCGTTGCCTGTCATTTCGGCGATACTTCAGAGCCTATAACTATACTCACTCTTTCAGAGGTCAGGCTGGCAGATGCCAAAGCTTCCGTAAGTTAGCGGCGATCAGCTCGTCAATCTACTTGTATCCCTCGACTATATCTTCGACCGTCAGAAAGGTAGCCATGCAACCTACGAGAAGACTGCCAAAGTCGGTAAGCATACTATCACCGTTCCTCTGCATAGAGAGATCACCAAAGGTACTTTAAACGATATCCTCAATAAAATAGGCCTGTTCAATGGTATTAGCAAGGAAGACCTGGTCAAGAAGCTGAAGAAACTCTAACCATCACCTTGCCTCTTATTCCCCCACCCATCACCCAAGCCCCACCTGATAAACCCCCCCCGCCAGTGGGCTTTTCGGAAAGAGTCAAAGCGGTTGGCGACTTCTTATTTACC
>CAYLRS010000260.1:0-3094 GCA_964385895.1 uncultured Dehalococcoidales bacterium | reverse complement strand
ATAAATTCCAGGACGAGTTCAGCCAGCGGACGCACGTCACCGGCGCCCTCTCCATGGCCAATTCCGGTCCCAATACCAATGGCAGCCAGTTTTTCATCTGCTATGCTCCGCAGCCGCACCTGAACGGCAAACACACGGTTTTCGGACAGTGTACCCAGGGTATGGACGTGCTGAACAAGCTGGTTAACGGTGATAAGATGACCGAAGTAGTCATCACCGAGAGCAATTAGTAGCGGATCAGATAATGCCCCAGTCACGGTAACCCTGTTGGATGACGGCCAGGTATTCGGGCGACGGATTGTCTTCCTCTGGCTCTGTATGACATGGTTGTCACATAAAACCAGTAGCGTGACATAACTACCCGAAAATGTCCGACAACAAACTGTGCGTCTCACAGGATGTCCGCAAAGCTCTTAGCGTACCAAAATTGCCTAAAACTGGGACGCAAAGCCGATTATGTACCACGTACGGTACACAATAATTATAAATACCATCAATAGCCTCAGCACGGTACATTACCAGGTTAATGTCCTCCGCCATGACGCTTTCCAAATTCAACCATCTTTATATTCAGATTATCCCTTTATTTGTGTTGCATGAAATATACACAATGCCATTTGTGTTGCATGAAACAGCCAATCATGCTACACAAAATGGTTTGCAAACAATAAAATAGTCACAGTAATTACTTTACGATATTGAAGAGCCTGTCAAAACTCATAACTGATGGTTGATTGCCCTTGCCTTCAATAACAAATCTAATTATTTTTTCATTGCGTAGCGCCTTGAGTATCCTGAGGGCACTGAATTTCGGTATTTTCGAGCGTTCAATAAAACCTGTAGTGCTGAAAATGGGATGCTCGAACAGGGCATCAAGCGCCTGCATGGCAAATTGCGATTTGGTAATATCAACTAACATTGGCTTCAGCTCTTCATACAGTCCCATGACTCTGCTTGCCTTATGGCCATTATCATTTGATTGCTCTATTACGGCCTCCAGGAAGAACGCAATCCAGCTTTCCCAGTCGCCTTTCCTGGAGATATTGCGGAGTCTTTCGTAATAGGTTTCACAATGGCTCTCGAAATACGCACTGATATAGAAGTTCGGTCCGTCGAGTAGTCCCTTCTGTACTAAAAATAGTGGTATAAGCATCCTGCCTACACGACCGTTTCCATCAACAAATGGATGTATCAGCTCGAATTGTGCATGGACGATAGCCAACTGCACGAGATAATCCTTATCTTCCTGGTGGAAGTACTTTTCCAGGTTATCGAGACATTCTATGATCTTTTCGGGAGGTGGCGGTACGTAACTGGCCTGCTCCATGGGCGTGCCCGGCTTTCCGATCCAATTCTGTACTCTTCTGAATTCTCCTCTTGCCTTATCCTTTCCCCGTGTGTCTTTCAGAAGGATGCTATGAATTTCCTTAATGAGGTTGAGGTTAGCAGGTTTTTTTCGAAGATAATTAGCCGCGTATGATAATGCGTTTCTATAATTTATTACCTCACGAATGTCTTCGTGTTTTTCAGTGTCAGGTTTGGGGAGCGCCTCATAATTAAGCACGTCTGCCAGAGTAGCCTGTGAGCCTTCTATTTGTGAAGAAAGGACTGCCTCCTTGGTAGCTAAAGGCGAAAGAAAGATGCGCGGATTTACAATGCCGTGCAATATGCCGGCGTAATGCGCTAATTGGAAATTTGCTTTGCCAACCAGATGTATGAAACTATCCCACTTTAACGATTTTAATGGAAGCATATCCGGTATATACGGTTTCATCCCGCTATCCTCCCTTGCCCCGCAATATCTCCTGCAGCAGCCCCTCCGTCTCTTTCTCAAGCGCCAGGATTTCAGCCTCTATCTCTTCCAGCGGCCGCGGCGGTGTATATTTATAAAAGTAACGGTTGAAGTTGATCTCATAGCCAACCTTGCCGATTTTCCCGTCCTTCAGGTCTGTAACGTCAGTGTTTATCCAGGCGTCAGGCACGTGCGGCTTGACTTCCCTTTCGAAATATTTGTTGATATCTTCAAGTAGCGGCACATTCTCTGTATCGCGCAATTCGGTATCCGCCTCCGGTTTGCCGTCTTTGTCAACGCATATTGCCGCTGTCTCATCTCGCTCTGATAGCGAGTTCATAATTGCCTTTTCTATCACAGCGGTCAATTTAGTTCCTTCATTCTTAGGCGTTTTGTCTAATTCTAGCTTGAAGCTGGCACGATCCTTATAAAGAGTCGCAGGCAGCCTTTTCAGCATTTCCAGAATTTCTTCCTGCTGCTTTGGTAAGCTGTGGTGTCAGGTTTTCCAGCTTGCCTTTGAGCTTGGCATCTGTTTCTAAAACTTGTTGTTTTGTTGGCGCTAATACGCAATCAAGCCTGCGCAGCACTGTTAAAGGCAGAATAACATCCTGGTATTTACCACGTTTGAATGAATCACGGATAAGGTCAGCTATGGACCAGATGAAGTTGACTCTTTCGTTGTGGTTATTCATATAAATGTTATTTTATTTTATACTGTTTGACAGAGTTTTACTATACACTTCTTTGGGTAGTATAAGACAAACAGCCGGCCAGGAGGCATATGTTATAATTTACTTCCCATGAAATACCTCATCATCGCTGATATCCACAGCAATTTGGAGGCCTTCGAGGCTGTACTGGAGGACGCGCAAAGACACGGCGGGTTTGGTCATACCTGGTGCCTGGGGGATGTGGTGGGCTACGGCCCCGATCCATTGGCCTGTATTAATCTGCTCAGGCAGCTCGATCCGGTTTGCGTGAGCGGCAACCATGACCAGGCTGCGGTGGGAAAGATCGATATTGGTGATTTTAACTCGGATGCCGCCATCGCCAACCGCTGGACGGCCGGGCAGTTGAGCGATGAGGACAGGGAATTCCTGTTAGGATTGCCCGACCTGGTAGTGAAGGACAATTTTACCATTGTGCACGGGAGCCCAAGGCAGCCTGTCTGGGGTAGACAGCAGTTCGTATTACCATAGTTTCCAGATCCAGGAATTCCGCACGCCGGAGTTTGAGGTGTCCGCCCGAAATGAAACCACCGGCCCTTACTTTGCCGGAGGGCAGGGAACCGTGGCTGTAGAA
>CAYLRS010000259.1:0-3102 GCA_964385895.1 uncultured Dehalococcoidales bacterium | reverse complement strand
CTCAGGTAATAATATTACCTAAACTTAGCTTCGATTTATCTACCATAGTCCGAAATAGCCTATTTTTCACTCGTGTGAGTGGTGATGTTATTACCATTGAACAATCATAGGTATGTATGTTCATCCATAAATAAATTCCATCATCGAAAAACACAAACAGGACCCTACATCACAGTGATATAATGCAACTTAGAAATGACGCTAATTAGGGCAAGTAATGGGGGGCGAAAAGGAGTAGACAAATGATTGTCATCATGTGTATTGCAATCATACTAGCTGCTATCATAGTTGCGTTTATAATAGAGTTGATGATAGCGGCCTTATATCCGGGTGTCTCTGTACCGAAACAGCATCTTGAAAAAATACCACACCTGCCACACGAGAAGAAAATTAATCGGGTTGAGACTAGGAAGGATGTCAATTTCGATGTAAATGGAACAACTGTAAGTGCATGGCTATTTTTGCCTGAGCATGTTTCTTCGCCTGTACCGTGCATCATTATGGGCAATGGATTAGGGGGCACTAAAAATATGGCGCTTGATGCCTATGCCGCCCGTTTCCAGGAAGCTGGGATAGCCGTGCTTGCATTTGATTACAGGTATATGGGTGCAAGTGGTGGCGAACCGAGGCAGTTAATATGGATTCCATTCCAGCTTGAGGACTATTCCGCGGCTATCGAATACGCCCGTGGCCTAAAAGAGATCGATCCCGCACGAATCGGGCTATGGGGGACTTCTCTAAGTGGGGGACATGCTATCGTTACTACAGCTAATGACAGCAGGATAGCCTGCGTTACCGTGCAATGCCCGTTACTGGATGGTATGGAGAGTTCTGAAGTGGCAGTAAAAGCGGTTGGGCTCAAGCACATTTTCCGCATGGCCGGTCATGGCCAACGCGACCTGGTCAGGTCCTGGCTCGGGCTTTCCCCGCATAAGGTACCGCTCGCAGGAAAACCAGGAACAGTTGCATTGATGGCTGATGATGGCGCATGGAAAGCTTTCAGCGAACTAGCACCGGACGATTTCGTCAACGAAGCCTGCGCCCGTATCGGCATCCGCATGGACAAGTACAGGCCGATCAGCAAAATCAGTAAAATACAGTGCCCTGTATTGATACAGTCATGCGACTATGATATTGCGCTACCATTCAGCGTTGTTGAAAAAGCGGTTAAAATCCTTGGTTCACAGGCCGAGGTCATCCGTTATCCCATCGGCCACTTCGATATCTACCTGGGGGATAACTTTGAAAAGGCAGTTAATGACCAACTGGCATTCTTCAAAAAGCACCTATTAAATTAGGCAAATTTCTGATGCAGTTGTGAGGTTTATAATCAAAATATCTTTGGACAATTAATTCAATATCCACAAAACAGGCACATGGTCGGCTCTAAAGCAAATGCAACATGGAAACATCCTTATGAATGTTCATGCATAAGAAAAATCACTCTTACGAAATGACGTAGTCATCGGGATATCCGTTACGCCGCGCTAAAAATAAACGGGCTGAAGTGTCTGTAAATTAACATCGGCATTTATGTTCAGCCATGAAAACAAAGCATTAGTTCAAATCCAGAATGGCCCACCATTTATGGAAGCTAATTTACTAACGGTTTGCTAACAACCAACCACAGATCACCACAGCCTATACCTAACGGCGGGAGCGTCATCATTTGGGGGCCCAACATAATTGCGCTTGTAACTCAGCGGAAAATGGAATTGTTCTCATGAGATTTTGCTTGACTTAAGCATAATTTTCGTGTAATTTGGCTTTACAAAGTGCATACGCGGTAATGAGGTTTAGGAAAGGGGATCGAATCAATGACAAAACTGCAATGGGTTATTTCTGCTTCAATCGGTTTTTTAATGATATTAGCGGTAGGGATATCCTGTGCCCCGCCGGGCATTACTCCCGGGACAAGCGCCAATGACATCGATGCTTTTCGGTTAGTACTGGGAAAGCATGACCTCTCCACAAAATTCGCTCCTTTTGTCCGCGTTGACCTTCTTCAGTTATACGAAGTCGGCAAGCTGGCAAATGCAGCCGCCAATAATGCCGGTGCGCTCTACAGGGGCATATTCGGTGCTATCCCCGACAGCATACCGCTGACCAGCGCCAGCCAGCTTACAGGTGTCCAGGATAAAATCGACAACTGGCTGTATACCTCCCCGGGGACGATACAGGGATGGCAAATCAATCCGGACGAGGCGGTTGTGGTGATAACTAAAACACCGCCTAAATGCGTATATTTCAGCTATACCGGCTTCATCTTCAACAAGTACTATGAGAAGGAGCAGGGGCGGAAATGGGTCTGGACCAGTTTCAATGATACTTTGAATAACATGACCATAAAGACAGCAGGCACCCCGGACGGTGCACCAGGTGACCCTTTCGACAAAGATACCATTATAATCATAACCGCCGATAAAGGGACCGAACAGCGCATACGAAATGCCCTGGCGGAAGCGGGCTATCCCCAGAATATCATTAATACCTACGTGATCCCCGCTTCAATGGTCAGGATGGGCACAGGCCCTCAATATGACACAGTGGTTTTCGGGCAGCGTATTACCCTCTGTGCCGATGAGCAGGCAGGGGAAAAATACGTGAATACTATAACACCGGCTTTAAAGGTGACGCCTATAACACCTGCAAAGCTGGATCCGTTGCCGGCGCCGGTACTGCGCGTGAGGGGCACGGGTAAGACAGAAATTGATTATAAACCTGCCATGGATGAGCTGCGCAAGGCTATCCTGGCCAGGTACGGCAAACTGTCGGCTAATGAGATGGTGACTTCAGTGTGGCTTGCGGAATCCTACGATGCAGTTCAGAGGGAATTATACGTGGCAGGCGAAAGCCGCGATACGATATACCTGCGCAGTGAAACTTTCACATTGGGGAATGACCCCAACGAGTTCGTCATCGTTTACGGCGTCAACCATGCCGCCAGCGGGAAGGCGACATATGCAAACTGCTCTTTTTATGGTGAGAAAGGGTGGAATGGTGTGGCTGGTATCTACAGCACTGAATTTGAAGGAAGCGCGGAACAGTACCTGCCCGGCAACCCGCTGGCTAAATACCTGTACGTGTGCAAATTTGCGCGCA
>CAYLRS010000258.1:0-3119 GCA_964385895.1 uncultured Dehalococcoidales bacterium | reverse complement strand
ATTGACAGTTCAAAACGCCGCAGCAGGCAAAAAAACCAAGATGGCAAATAGACAGCCCAAAGAACAGCTATCTAATTCACTAAGAAGCTACGTTGCTAAGGTAGTCTTCACCTACACTCAGACCATGGGACACACCGACAGGCGGGAACTGGAGGAGCTCACGGATCAAGTAATTACGAGGTTGGAGAAAAATATGCAGATGGAAGAACAAATTAAAACCAAGAGGACAGATCCAACTTTGCCTGGAATGGAGCACCTGGTCGTTTCTGCAGGTCCACAACCACCCTCCAAAGAACAGATAGAGACAATAGTCAATGAGTTACTAGCAGAAAAAGTCAGCTCAAAACAACAGGAGGAATCTCCGACAGCCGTTACCCAGCCGACAGAACTGAATCTTAGTGAGAACGCACTCATAGTACTGAAAAACCGTTATCTCAAAAAGGATAACAAGGGCAATATTATCGAGACTCCCGAAGAATTGTTCCGCAGGGTAAGCCAACATATAGCGTCCGCCGAACTTATATTTGATAAGAAAGCTAACTTGGTTGAGTGGGAGGACAAGTTTTACCAATTAATGACCTCTCTCGAATTCCTGCCCAACTCTCCCACTTTGATGAATGCGGGACGCGAACTCGGACAATTATCAGCATGTTTTGTACTGCCAATCAACGATAGCATGGAATCCATTTTTGATGCGGTTAAATATACAGCACTCATACATAAAAGCGGTGGCGGCACCGGTTTCTCATTTTCACGTATACGGCCCAAGAAAGACAGGGTCGGTTCCACCGGCGGTGTCGCCAGCGGCCCCGTGTCATTTATGCGCGCCTTCGATGTTGCTACAGACGTGATCAAGCAGGGGGGCATGCGCAGGGGAGCAAATATGGGCATCCTGAATATCGATCATCCCGATATACTCGAATTCATATCGTCCAAGGAGAATCCCGAAGCATTTAACAATTTCAATATTTCGGTTGCCCTAACGGATTCTTTCATGAAGGCGCTGGAAAACAATACGGACTATGATTTAATCAACCCGCATACCACTGAAGTATCCGGGCAACTCAATGCCCGGGAAGTATTCGGCAAAATAGTCGATATGGCCTGGAGGACCGGCGATCCAGGTATCATTTTTATCGATAGCATTAATGAGCACAATCCTACTCCCAACCTGGGGAAAATTGAGAGCACTAACCCATGCGGTGAGCAACCGCTGTTACCATATGAATCCTGTAACCTTGGTTCCATGAATCTGGCAAAGATGATCAAACATACTAATGGCCAACCCGAAATTGATTTTACAAAATTAAAGGAGACAATTAAATTAGCTGTACGTTTCCTCGATGATGTGGTTGAGGTCAACCAGTTCCCACTCCCGCAGATAGCTGAGACGACGCGGAAGACGAGGAAGATAGGGCTGGGTGTGATGGGTTTTGCCGATATGCTCATCCTTTTACGTGTGCCCTATAATTCCGATAAAGCTCTGGAAATCGCTGAAAATGTAATGCGCTTTATATCAGAAGAAGCGACCAGGGAATCCGTTGTTTTAGGACATAGCAGGGGAGTTTTCCCTGCCTTCAATAATAGCCTCTATGACACCAGGGATGGCCCTAAGGTAAGGAACGCCAACAGGACTACCATCGCTCCCACGGGAACTCTCAGTATCATAGCCGGATGCTCCAGCGGAATTGAGCCTATTTTTGCACTCAGCTATTTCAGGCATATACTTGACGGACAGACATTGATCGAGATCAATCCTTATTTTGAAAAAGTCGCCAGGCAAGAAAAGTTTTATTCGCCGGAACTGATGAAAAAATTGGCTGAGGGCGAAAACCTTACAGGGATGCCGGGAATTCCTGATTGGGTCAAAGATGTATTTAGTACCTCACATGATATTGCGCCGGAGTGGCATGTTAAGATACAGGCCGCCTTCCAGAAGTACACCGATAGCGCGGTGTCAAAGACGGTCAATCTTCCACATGAAGTTACAAAAGAGGATGTATCTAAGATTTATATGCTGGCTTACAGGTCAGGACTGAAAGGTATAACCATTTACAGGGATAGAAGCAGGGAAACACAGGTTTTGAGCATCAGCCAGAAAGAGGTTGCGCAAGAAAAGGAAACCGGGGCTGAGGCAAAACTGGCGCCCCGGCAGCGTCCCAAGATAACCAGGGGCATTACCGAGCGTGTTACCACAGGTTGCGGTTATATATATGTGACTGTAAATTTCGATGAAAAAGGTATCTGCGAAGTGTTTTCCAGCCTGGGCAAAGCCGGCGGTTGCGCTTCGGCCCAGCTGGAAGCCACGAGCAGGTTAATCTCTCTGATTTTCCGATCAGGTATTGATATTAGCTCCGTTGTAAAGCAGCTGAGGGCTATTCGCTGCCCATCTGTCTCGTGGGAGAGCGGACGCGCTATTCTATCGTGCGCTGATGCCATAGGCAGTGTCCTGGAAAAATACGTGATAAAAGACGAGGAAAGTAACCAGGAAAATCTGAATTCAAATACTTCTGCTAATTTCACAGGGCAGTGTCCTGACTGCGGTAATTTGCTGGTATATCAAGAGGGATGCCACATATGCCCCAGTTGCGGATACACGAAATGCGGATAATGGTATAATTGTGAATTGTGAGGTGGATGAGGTATGGACACGGTTGAAAATCGCTTCTCGCTGGCATTCAAACAAATAACCAGAACGGCAAACTCCCTTTTACCTTTCAGGAAGATGGTAAATTCCATCGCTGCCAGCACAGCAAAAGCCTTGCAGGCTGCCGGATGCGCCATCATGGTGCTCAACCCCCAGCGGGAGCACCTGGATATCATTGGCGCTTTCGGCCTTAGCGACATGTACCTGCGCAAAGGTGCCATAAACGCCCGTAAAAGCTATCCCGAGATACTGGACGGCAAAACCGTAGCTGTAGCTGATATATTTTCCGATAAGAGAACGCAGTATCCCGAATATGCTGCACAGGAGAAGCTTACTTCGTTAATGGGAGCGCCGATCGTTCAAAAAGGCGAAGTAATAGGTGAAATCAGGATTTATAACCGCGAGAAAAGGAACTTCAAGCCCATTGAGAAGGACTTTTTAACCACAGTGGCCAACCTGGTTGGACTGGCAA
>CAYLRS010000257.1:0-3160 GCA_964385895.1 uncultured Dehalococcoidales bacterium | reverse complement strand
ACATGTGCCGCTATCACCTAGGAATCGGCGCCGATGGGCTCATCACGATCAATAAGTCGTCGAAGGCAGATATCAAGATGCGTATCTTCAATTCCGACGGCTCGGAAGCACAAATCAGCGGAAACGGTCTGAGATGTTTTTCCAAATACGTGATCGACTATAAGATAATAAAAGGTCCCGATATCAGCGTCGACACTCTGGCCGGTACAAAGTTGATACAAGCGGTATTAACGAGCGGCAGGGTAACCCAGGCACGTGTAAACATGGGCAAGCCGAGCCTTAAAGCACACGAGATACCTGTATCGCTTGACATAAAAGAGCCAATACTTGAGTATCCCTTGAAGATAGCGGACAGGAAGCTGAAGCTAGCGTTTGTATCAATGGGCAATCCTCATGCCGTTTGCTTTATGGGAGAGGACATTGAGAGATTTCCTCTGGCAGAGATTGGCCCGCTGGTGGAACACAATGCTTTATTCCCTGAACGCACCAATTTCGAAATTGTAAACATCGTTGATAGTAAGAAACTGAAAGCAAGGGTGTGGGAGAGGGGAGTAGGGGAGACTCTTTCTTGCGGAAGCGGCGCCAGTGCAACTGCGGTGGCAAGCAGGCTAAAAGGCGTCATTGGTGATCATGTCGACATAATGTTGCCCGGTGGAGTTTTGAGCCTGTCATGGGATGGTACAACAGATGTTTTCTTAACCGGACCTGTTGAAGAAGTATTTACGGGAGAATACGTAATATGGACTTAGCGCGGCGATTAGATAAGATACCCCCGTACCTTTTCGTGGAGATAAACAGGAAAATCGCCGAGAAGAAAGCCAAGGGCGAGGATGTCATCAGTTTTGCCATCGGGGATCCCGACATGCCAACTCCCGGTCACATAATCGACGGGCTCTGCCGGGCTGCGCGTGACCCTGCAAATCACCGCTACCCGGAAACCTATGGCTTGTCCGACCTCTGCAAAGCAATAGCCAATTGGTATCAACAGCGTTTCGGTGTTACCTTGGATTGGCCGCCTACCAGAGAGGTCTTGCCCCTGATAGGTTCAAAGGAAGGCATAGGCCACATGTCATTTTGCATGTTAGACCCTGGGGACATTGCGCTAGTGCCTGACCCGGGTTACCCGGTTTACTCAGTAAGCACATTGCTTGCGGGTGGGGAAATACACTATATGCCGCTATTGGAGCGAAATGGTTTTCTACCGGATTTGGATACAATCCCGCTCGATATCGCGAAAAAGGCTAAGATAATGTGGATCTGCTATCCAAACAATCCGACTGGAGCCGTTGCCGGGCTCGACTTTTTCGAAAAAGTAGTGTCATTTGCACGTAAATATGGTATTGCGGTATGCCACGATGCACCTTATACGGAGGTGGCGTTTGATAACTACAGGCCTCATAGCTTTCTCGAAGCACCGGGAGCCAAGGAAGTAGGTATTGAGTTTCATTCGCTATCCAAAACGTACAATATGACAGGCTGGCGTATCGGTATGGCAGTGGGAAACTCCATGATGATCGATGCCTTATTCCGCTTCAAGTCTAACCTTGATTCCGGTATCCCGCAGGCAATACAGATCGCCGCAATTGAGGCATTGACGGGAAAGCAGGATGAGATAGCGGTTAGGAATAGTAAATATCAGAAGCGTCGCGATAAATTGGTTAATGTTTTGCAGGAAATAGGATTAGAAGTAACCAGGCCAAGGGCAGGCTTCTATATATGGGCAAAAATTCCAGATGGCTATACCTCGGTCAAGTATACTGCCGAGTTGCTGGATAAAGTTGCTGTGTCAGTAACACCGGGAATCGGATACGGGAAATCAGGGGAAGGATATATCAGACTCTCGATTACGCAACCTGATGACAGGTTTGATGAGGGCATAAGGAGATTGCTGACTTTCAAAAAGAAAAGGTAAAGACAGCGTTTTGGGATGACAAAAGACTTCATTGAGACGAAGGAGAAAAAGGAACACGCCATTCTTGTTGGTGTGGATGCCAGGGAACTGGGGAAAGGCTGGTTAATAGAAAGCTCACTGGATGAACTAGATTCGTTAGCCAGGACTGCAGGTGCCGAAGTGGTCGGCAAAATCACGCAAAAACTCGAAAAGCCTTCATCCACATATTATTTGGGCAAAGGGAAACTCCAGGAACTCATTGACCTTAAACCAGACCTCGGTTATAACGTTGCTATTTTCAACGACGAGCTTGCGCCGCGTCAGCAGCGCAACCTGGAAGAAGCTTTAGAAGTAAAGGTAATTGACCGAACGGCCCTGATATTGGACATTTTTGGCCGAAATGCCAGAACGATGGAAGGGAAGCTCCAGGTGGAACTTGCCCAGCACCAGTACGTATTACCACGGTTGGCCGGGCAGTGGAGCCATTTGGAAAGGCTTGGAGGCGGTATAGGCACAAGAGGTCCTGGAGAATCCCAGCTTGAAACCGATAGAAGGTTAATAAGGAACCGCATCCGTAATATTAAAAGGCAGATCGAGGCGGTAAGAAGGCAGCGTGAGCTATACAGAAGAAAGCGCAGGAGGAGCAATACCCCTCTGGTCGCGTTGGTAGGGTATACCAACGCCGGCAAAAGCACACTGCTAAATGCACTTTGCCAGTCTGATGTAATTACTGAAAATAAGCTGTTTTCTACGCTGGATCCTGTTACAAGAAGGTTACGCCTGCCGGACGGTAGAAATGTTCTGATGACAGATACAGTCGGTTTCATACACAAGTTGCCGCCGATAATAGTAGCTGCGTTTCACGCCACGCTGGAGGAGCTGTCTGAGGCTGATATATTGCTGCATCTTGTTGACATAACCAGCCCGGAGGCGATAAATCAGAGCCTGACGGTGGAAAAGATATTGAGGGATCTGGACCTCAGCGATAAACCAATAATTACAGTTATTAATAAAATCGATATGGTGGTCGGCAATCTTGAAGAGGCAAAAAGCGTAGCATTGTCGACAAAATCTCCACCGGAGTCAACGATAGTAATATCAGCTTCTAAAAAGTGGAACCTGGACAAGCTACTAAATAAAATCGCCGTTTACCTGGCTAAAGACATAGATAAAAATAGCGAAGTTAGTAATTAATATACAATTTCTAAGCCACACGACGTGTCGTACACTGTACCTTTTCCGACATGATGAGTATATAATATAATTGAC
>CAYLRS010000256.1:0-3198 GCA_964385895.1 uncultured Dehalococcoidales bacterium | reverse complement strand
GATGAAGAGGGGAAAATCCGTAGCTATAGCGGGCAACCCTTCATCTACTCGACCTACCAGTTCATGCTGGAGGACGGCTATGGCTGGTCTCACCTCTGCCCCTGCCGTCCTGAATACGGTGAGATTATGCAGCAAATTGCTAATAATCCGGGCATAAAGTTCTACTACTACCACCCCGAGATTATCAAGGTGCTGCAGCCTTACCTGGATCAGATCTCGGGTGATATCGAAACCGTCGTCGCAGTTGCCGATGAAAACCTTTACTGCGGCTCCAATAAGGGCCCGGGTCCCCTGATAGCTGATGCCTTCCTCTGGAATGCGCGCAAGGTTAACCCCGACGTGCAGCTCTCGCTCTATGACAGCTACAACATACGTTCTGATATTTATAAGGGGAATGTCAGCATGAACGATATCTACATGCTGCTCCCTCTGCAGCAAAACCTGGTTACCATGACGCTTAAGGGCAGCCTGCTCAAGATGCTCATGGAGATGGCGATCGATTCGCATATCAAGATCAATATGCCACCGCCCTGCTTCGAGCTCTCAGGTTTCAAGATTACCATAGACATGTCCAGGAGGAGCGGTGACAGGGTAACCAGCGGGCAGGTGAAGGATAAAGACGGTGATTACGTGCCCATGAACATGGATGCCGAGTACACCGTCGTCACCACCGACTACCTGGCTGACAAGGGGATCGCCCCTATCATCAACAGGGTGCGCTGGATGGGTCCTTTCGCGGATAATGTCGAGGGAATGTTGAAGAGCTACATGAAGCTGACTAACCTGGGCATCAAGGATGTCGACGCCATGGCCGACTACGTCAGGGTACAGAAAAACCTCAAGAATATCACAGAGCAGAGAACGACTGTAATACAGCCCGCTGTTAAATAACCGCTGCACAGGTACACACACGTAGTGCCATGAAAGCTTTCCCGCCTGCTTTAACCCGCGCCCCTGGGGGATTGAATAATGTTGCTTTATGGGAAAAATGCAGATATTATAAAAACAGCAGTGGCAAACAAGAGGGCGAAAGGAGGTCAGCATGGCTATCAGGAATAAGGAGGACGCGCAGAGGGTCTTAAGGCATGTACCCGATGAGAAACGTTTTTATTGCCACGATGGCAACATACTGAATAATCTTTACGAGTTAAAAACGGCGCTGGAAAGAATGGGGAACCATACCTACAATCACCACGTCACCGACGAGAAGAACGATTTTGCGCGCTGGGTGCGCGAGGTGCTCATCGATGATAAGCTTGCACACGACCTCGCGAAATGCGCCAACCAGAAGGATGCAACCAGAATCGTGGCGGAAAGGATAGCATGGCTGCAGTCCAAAGTTTGACAAATATTGATTGGAAGGGTTAAATAACCAACACTTCACGTGACTACAAACTACACGCCTCAAGACATCGCCCTGGACGTAATTGCAATTGCGCTGATCCTCACACCCGAACCTTTTACGACCCCGATAGGAATCAGTCTGCTCTGCCGCAAGCGGGGTGGCAAACAACAAGAATCAAGCAAGCCGCTGCACAACTACCCGGAGTACGTATACCGGGTAGATACTATACACGGCAGGGAAATCACCTGGGAGGCAAGGACCATCATGCCCGGTCAGCTTCAGCTACAGGAGCTCAACAGGCCCACCATTAAAATCAAGCCCCGCG
The DNA here is from genome assembly GCA_964385895.1 of uncultured Dehalococcoidales bacterium. GTDB lineage: Bacteria > Chloroflexota > Dehalococcoidia > GIF9 > UBA5629 > CAYLRS01. The sequence goes on along the minus strand of CAYLRS010000256.1, from coordinate 1,528 downwards.
AGGAGTTCATTGTCGGCCGCAAAACGACGGGGCAAAGCCCAGGCCAGTCAGCCTCTCAAAAGTTACCGCCCGGCATAAAAGTCCATCATACTTTGATAAATCCGCCGCGAGAAATCAGACCCTCCGAGCCCGCCTTTATCCCTGGAGAAACCGTACATCATGCGCTAAGGCAACTTCCCCAGGTGGCTCCCGTTTTCAAGAAGTCGTCACACGAGGTTAAAATTCACCACACCATTGAAAACAGCCCTGGCTATATCAGGGCACGGTCCGGGGGTATAGATCAGCAACCACAGCCAGCGATAGTCCATCACTCCCTGAGAAACTCACCCGGGGCACAAATGAGCAACCCCATCAAGATCGAAAAGCCGCCGCCAGTTATCCTCGAGCATCACACTATCGATACCAATCCACCAATAAGGCGCAAGGGGCCTGTGATCCCTCCACCCCCGCCATCCGTTAAGGGAGGCATTACTAGAAGGAATCCAGGGTCAGGTACGCGGCGCTGAACAGGTATATCCGCTTAGCTCAAAAGGCGCAATTTCAGTTCTTCCCGCGTCTTGTAGAGGCGTCAAATTGCCAAGGCTGCCCGCAAGTCATAAAATTAAAGACTGGAGCACTAATGAAAAACTGGAGTTGCCCATATGCCTTCCAAAGCTAAAAAACACGACTACAAGTCGCACATCATCGAGGAGTACTATATCACCGAGGAGCCTTTCTATTTACCCTTGAACGATGAGATACAGCTTTTCGAAGCCGCCTACGCTGAAAAAATACCCGTCCTGCTCAAGGGCCCAACGGGATGCGGCAAGACCCGCTTCCTGGAATACATGACCTACCGCATGAGCAAGAAAATGCATTCCCAAGCCGGAGCGGCTTCGCATCAAGATGGTATCCCCCTCATCACCATAGCCTGCCACGAGGACCTCACGGCGAGCGACCTTGTTGGCAAGTACCTCCTCGAAGGCGATGCTACCCGCTGGGTGGACGGTCCTCTGACCCGCGCCGTCAAGAGCGGCGGTATCTGCTACCTCGACGAGGTGGTGGAGGCGCGCAAAGATACCATAGTGCTTATTCACCCGCTGGCCGATCACCGCAGGTCGCTCTATGTAGAGAAGAAAGGGGAGATGTTAGAGGCCAGCGAGAGCTTCATGCTGGTGATCTCCTACAACCCGGGCTACCAGAGCATACTGAAAAACCTGAAGCATAGCACGCGTCAGCGCTTCATCGCCATCGAGTTCACCCACCCGCCCAGGGACATCGAAGGCAGGATTATCGAGCACGAGGCCGGCATCCATAAGGAAATCGCCGAAAGGCTTGCCCGCCTCGGTGAAAAGATACGCAACCTCAAGGAACAGGACCTCGCGGAGGTCATCAGCACACGCCTGCTCATATACGCCGCGCGCCTGATCAAGCAGGGAGTTCCGGCAAGGCGCGCCTGCGAGGTAGCGGCGGTATGGTCGATCACCGACGACCAGGAAGTGCAGAGGTCACTCAAAGAGGTCGTCACAGCGATCTTTGAGTAACTAGT
>CAYLRS010000255.1:0-3205 GCA_964385895.1 uncultured Dehalococcoidales bacterium | reverse complement strand
CTCCGGCTGGTGGCTGGATACCGGTAAGAAGGACGATATGCTGGAGGCCAACAGGGTGGTGCTGGATGACCTGCTTAAAAGAGACGTTAAAATAAAGGTCGGCCAGGACAGCCATATCGAAGGCAGGGTAGCCATCGCCGAGGGCACAGTTGTGGAGAATAGCACTATCAGGGGCCCGGCAAGCATCGCCGGAAACTGCAAAATAATCAATTCCTTCATCGGCCCTTATACCAGCATAGCCGCGGGGACGGTGATCGAGAACTCGTCAGTGCACCACTCCATTATCCTGGAGAACTGCCGCATCAGCGATATGGAGCACCTTATCGACAGCATTATCGGCAGGAATACCAGCGTGGTAAGGCGGAAGGCCGTTTCCCGCTCCATCAAGCTCTTCGTCGGCGACGACGCGTCGCTGGAGTTGTAAAATAAGAGGTTAAGACATGATTAAAGAATATGCGTTGGAAGGCCTGCGCTCTTACGACATCAACCTGCTGCCCGATGAAAGAGGCTTCTTTGCCGAGGTGATGCGCAGGGATTGGGGTGATTTTCTGCCAGATGATATCGTGCAGGCCAACCTGAGCTTTACCTATCCCGGTGTCATACGGGCCTGGCACCGGCATGTGCGCGGACAGGTGGATTATTTCCTGGTGCTGAAGGGCGCTTCCAGGATCTGTGCTTATGATGAGAAAGCGGGTAAGCTGGTGGAGGTTATCGCCAGCGGCGCGCGGCCCATGCTGCTGCGCGTGGAGGGACGCTATTACCACGGCTTCAGGGCTATCGCTGATGAGCCGTCCCTGATGGTCTATTTCACCACCCGCCTCTATGACTACAAGAATCCCGACGAGGAGCGCATCCCCTGGAACGACCCGCGCATCAAGCCGGTTGAGATAAACGGCGGCAAGGGCGACCCGCGCTGCGGCCAGCCCTGGGACTGGTTCTACCCGCCCTATAAATAACAGCGGAAGGTCAATTACATGAAACTTCTGGTCACAGGCGGCGCCGGCTTTATCGGCAGCAACTTTATCCGCTACATTTTTAAACAGCACCCCGGCTGGCAGGTCACCAACCTCGACAAGCTCACCGATGCCGGCAACCTGGAGAACCTCAAAGATATCCAGAAGCTGCCGGGCTACAGGTTCGTCAGGGGAGATATAGCCGACCGCGCAATTGTCAATAGTCTGCTGCGGGAAGGGTACCACACCATCGTCAACTTCGCCGCCGAATCGCATGTCGACCGCAGCATACTGGACGCCTCTCCCTTCGTGGACACCAATTTCAAGGGCACGCAGGTGCTGCTCGAAGGCGCGCGTGAGCACGGCGTGAAGCGCTTTGTACAGGTCTCGACCGACGAGGTCTACGGCTCACGGGATGAGGGCTATTTCAGTGAAGAATCACCGCTCGATCCCAGCAGTCCCTACTCGGCCAGCAAAGCCGCCGCCGACCTGATGTGCCTGGCCTACTATAAAACGCACGCTTTGCCCGTGATGATAACCCGCTGCACCAACAACTACGGCCCTTACCAGTTTCCCGAGAAGCTCATACCCCTGGTCATCACCAACGCGCTGGAGGATAAGGCCATACCCGTTTACGGCGATGGCCAGAACCGCCGCGATTGGATTTATGTGGAAGACCACTGCCGCGCCCTGGAGATAGTCATGCTCAAAGGTAAAGCCGGGCAGATATACAACATCGCCGGCGGGCAGGAGAAGCCCAATTTAGACCTGATAAGATCGCTGCTGAAAACAATGCATAAGCCCGACAAGCTCATCACCTTCGTTAAAGACCGCCCCGCGCACGACCGCCGCTATGCCATCGACTGCAGCAAGATAGAGCGTGAATTGGGCTGGAAACCGCTCTATACACTTGAGAAGGCCATGGCTGCCACGGTGGATTGGTACCTTAACAACGAGCCCTGGTGGCGCAGCATTAAAAGCGGCGAATATGAAAAGTACTACGCCAGGATGTATCTCAACCGATGAAGGTTCCGGCGAAACCCACTGCAATAAATAGGGCGATGTATAATAGTTATATATGTAATATGGCCATGGTTCTTTGCTGGTAGAATTATTTGTGTGCAAGGACATAGCCGGGGAGCTCGGGAAAATGCAGGAAAGAATTGTCATTGATCCTGAAATACAGCACGGTAAACCTGTAATTAAAGGTACACGTGTGCCGGTAACTCGTATTATCGGCGGCATGGCCGGCGGTATGACCAGAGAAGCGCTAATCTTCGAATATGGCATAAATGAAGATGATATCAAGGCGGCTCTGCAATATGCTGCAGAATTGATTGAAGAAGAAGAATTTCATCCTTTGCCTGCCTGAGCGTTCAAGGTTAATCAATGAAGTTTCTGATTGACGAAGACCTTCCGCGCTCAACTTCTGCTTTATTACAACGTTACGGCCATGAAGCCAATGATGTACGTGATACAGAGTTACATGGTGTTAAGGATCCTCAAATAGCGTTGTACGCTCAAAATCAAGGCTTATGCTTATTAACCGGTGATTTTGGTTTTGCGGACATCCGGAATTATCCTCCTGCACAGTATAAAGGAATAGTCATCATTGCAGTCAAAGGCAATGCAAATGCCTCTATTATCCTTAAGATACTTGAAGAATTTTTAAAGCGGGAAAAACTAATAGATGAAATTAAGGGCAGGCTGGTCATTGTCGAAGCCGGTCGCGTCAGAGTTCGCAAATAAGAATGTGCTATGAATAATACTGTCGGCTGGTACCTGGCTAACGAGCCCTGGTGGCGCAGCATTAAAAGCGGCGAATATGAAAAGTACTACGCCAGGATGTACGGCGGCCGGTGAAGGTGCTCATTACCGGGGCCGATGGCCAGCTCGGCACCGACCTCTGCATTGCTTTGAAAAACCACGAGCTGGTGCCCCTGACTATCCAGGATGGCGATATCGCCGATCTGGATTTTGTCAGAGGGCAGGCGCTGCGGCACCGGCCTGACGTCATCATCAATACCGCCTCCTTCGTGCGCGTGGACGATTGCGAAGACCAGCGCGAGCTGGCCTTTCGCGTCAACGCACTGGGCGCGAAGAACGCCGCCCTGACCGCGCAGGAGATTCACGCAAAACTCGTGCATATCAGCACCGATTATGTCTTCGGCTGTGAGGCCGTCCCGCGCAGCACGCCTTATGTTGAAGCCGACGAGCCCTCGCCCTGCAACGCCTACGGCGCATCCAAGCTG
>CAYLRS010000254.1:0-3206 GCA_964385895.1 uncultured Dehalococcoidales bacterium | reverse complement strand
GACAAGACGCCGCCCTCCCGGGCCTGGAGGGGGAAAATGTGGCCCGGCCGGGCCGAGAATTTGGTTTAAATCAATATGCTAAAAACATAAGTAGTTCATAAATTTAAAAAGGAGGAATTCATGTCTAAGAAGTTAACCAAGATTATTCTGCAAGAAAAGGATATGCCGACTTCGTGGTACAACATACTACCGGATTTGCCCAAGCCCTTGCCGCCTTTGTTGCACCCTGCGACGCACGAACCTACTATTTTACCGCCACCCCTTTTTCCGGCTTCGTTGAATGAGCAGGAATTCAGCAAGGAGCGCCACATTGAGATACCGGAAGAGATACAGGATATCTATAAGATGTACCGCCCCACTCCGCTTCAACGTGCATACCGTCTTGAAAAAGCGCTTGGCACTCCGGCCAGGATCTTCTACAAATACGAGGGCGTTAGTGCTGCCGGCAGTCACAAACTAAACACGGCTATCGCTCAAGCCTACTACAATAAAAAGGCAGGCATGAAGCGACTGGTCACGGAAACGGGCGCCGGACAATGGGGTAGTGCCCTGGCGCTGGGATGCCAGTATTTCGGCCTGGAATGCAAGGTCTACATGGTGAAGGTAAGCTACAATCAGAAACCTTACCGCCGTATCATGATGGAGACCTGGGGAGCCAAGGTCGTACCCAGTCCCAGCACTGAAACCAATATCGGAAAGCAAATACTGGAGAAAGATCCCAACTCACCTGGCAGTCTCGGCATAGCCATCAGCGAGGCCGTGGAAGAGGCATTTGGACGCGATGATACCTGCTATTCACTCGGCAGTGTTCTCAACCACGTACTGCTGCACCAGACGGTCATTGGCCTTGAAACTAAGAAACAGCTAGAAAAAGCTGATGTCGAGGCAGACATAATCGTAGGATGCGTTGGGGGCGGCAGCAACTTCGGCGGTATGCTTATTCCTTTCATGCCTGATAAGATGCAAGGTAAAAAGCTCCAACTTATCGCTGTTGAACCCACAGCCTGCCCCAGCATGACTAAAGGACCATATGCCTGGGACTACGGTGACGTAGCAGGTATGGCGCCTATTGCCAAAATGTTTACACTGGGGCATGCATTTATCCCCTCACCCATACATGCGGGCGGCCTGCGTTACCACGGCATGTCGCCGCTCGTCTCACACCTGCACAAGCTCGGTCTTATCGAAGCCAGGGCGGTTGACCAGAAATCGACCTTCGAAAGCGCCATAAAGTTTGCCAGGACGGAGGGAATCATCCCTGCCCCTGAACCATCGCATGCTATCAAAGTAGTTATAGACGAAGCGCTTAAATGCAAGGAGTCCGGCGAGAAGAAGACGATAGTCCTGGCCTTGAGCGGCCACGGCCACTTCGACCTCGGTGCCTACGAACAGTTCTTAATGGGCAAACTTGAGACCGACACCTATTCCGAGGAAAAAATGAAACAGGCCCTTTCTGAATTACCGAAAGTCGATTACGCTGGAGTGTAACTATTAAATAATCAATAGCATTAAGGCAGAGATGGGATAATCTCAAATATCCCTCTCTGCCTTGATTAGTGTGTGTAAGAAATTTAGTTGGCTATACTCCTTTGCCCGTCATAACCCTTTATGCTACAATCCCTCCGCAATCTCGAATTCAGCAAGAGTACCTTTATTATGAGAAAAACCCTGATATTCAGTCTATTGCTCTGCCTGATTTTACCGGGCACTGCGTGTTACGTTGAAATACATCCCTCACCCATATCAGCTCCAAAACTGTCACCAGCTACGTACGATAATATCGCACCACTCGATCCGAACTGGAAATCGCCCAGGCCTGCTGAGAACTCAGTGGCTCTCCCCAGTATCGCCGATGTTGTAGAAAAGGCATACTCCTCCGTCGTTACAATCACTACTGAGCAGATGGTTAACGACATATTCAGCAGGCCGATGACTCAATCCGGTGCAGGTTCAGGTTGGATTCTTGATAAAAAAGGAATAATCGTCACAAACAACCACGTGGTCGAAGGTGCCAGCAAAATTGTCCTGCGGTTTGCAGATGGCAGAACCTACGAAGCTATGTCCAGCAACGTGTTTCGCGATCCCTTGACAGACATCGCCATAATTAAAGTCGATTTGCCCAATCTTCCGGCGCTGGGCATCGGTGATTCTTCCAGGCTCCGGGTTGGCGATTGGGTTGTTGCCATCGGTAACCCTCTGGGCAAAGGCATCAGAGCCAAGGAAGGCACGGTAAGTGGCCTGAAAGTATCACTCTCGATGGACGAGGATGAATCTCTATATGATCTCATAGAAACATCCACGGCCATCAATCCCGGCAACAGCGGCGGGCCATTGTTGAATTTGAAAGGTGAGGTTATAGGCATTACAAGTGCCAAGATAGCGGCCGTGGGAGTGGAAGGTATGGGCTATGCTATAAGCATAAACTCCGCTATGCCGATACTTGAAGAGGTGATCAATAAGGGATATATAACCCGCCCATTCCTTGGAGTGGAACTCTATTCCGTCAATGAATACGTTGCTTATGTAAACGGACTGCCAGTTGACCATGGAGCAGTTGTCACTTACGTTCAACCTGGAAGCCCGGCGGTAAAAGCGGGCTTAAAGCGGTTTGATGTGATAACCAGATATAAGGACAAGGAAATTAATAGTGCGCCGGATTTTCTACGCGCATTAAGGACTTCCCAAATAGGAGAGGTGGTAAGTATCACGTATGTCCGCGGTAAAAATACGCTGACAACTACTGCACAATTAACGCAAAGTCCGCCGCCCAGGAGATAAAGTCGGGTCACTAATAAGCCAGTTCATAAGCTGTATCAGGATCCCTGTTTCCGTATTGCCAGCACGACTTCAAGATTTGAGATCTTAAATTTTTCGGAATAAGCACCCTTATCCGGGATGCCTTTTACTATTTCTTTGCTGAGGGTTTCCTGCTTAATATAATCTGAGAATCGCTGTATAACTCTATCTATTTGCTCATTCCCCTCATAATAGGTCAATATGTGGTCCGCAATTTCCAACCCCGCTGAGCGTCTCATCGTTTGCAATCGACGCACAATCTCTCTGGCTATGCCTTCGGCAATCAGTTCAGGGGTTATCTCGGTAACCACGCCGACCTGGTAATCTCCTTCGGCTACTACAGACAGCTTTTTGTCTTCTTTGAGCTCATCCTCTGTGAATTCAATGTCCTTGACGTTTAACTCGTCGAG
>CAYLRS010000253.1:0-3222 GCA_964385895.1 uncultured Dehalococcoidales bacterium | reverse complement strand
TTAATTATTTCAGCATTAATCAGGCTCGAAGCCCAGCCTATCATGTAATCATTGTTGCCGGTGTATTCCGGATGTCTTGCTTTGCCGTATTCAAGCATCTTGGCCATCCCGGGTACATTGTCTCCCCAGCTTACGGTGGGATAGACTCCATAGATGTCCTGGCACACATCTTTTCCTGCCAAATCGATCAGCGCCTTGGTGAAGCTTGCGTGCGCACAGGCTACCGTTAAGCCAGGTATCATTTTTAAGTCGCTGGCATTTTTCAATATTATGGCAGTTGGTGTCGGTGTGCTGGAGATAAAGAGGATATCGGGGTTCTTTGCCTTGATCCTGGTCAGTGCATCAGTTTCTGAGATTGTAGTCGCAGAATGCTCTTCAGAAGCAACAATCTCAATACCCAGTTCATCGGCTGCAGCCCTGGCAGCATCCCTGACACCGTAACCTGTAGAGTTATTTAGAAGTTCTAGCGCCATTTTTGGCTTGCCCTGGCCTTTCCATATATTCTTCAAATAGTACCGCGAAAATGCTGCCCAGTCATCGCCATAATCCGGCAGTTGAGCATATATATGCTGGGGGGGATGAGTACACGATGGAGCACTGAAGCACACCATACCGGGGAAACCTGCCCTGTTGGCAATTTCTTTTGAAGCGCTCATCTCTTTGGAAGACACTACAGTGAAAAACAGGCACCCGTCTTCCATAAGTTTCTTCACAATGGCAGTGGCTTTTTGGGAATCATAATTTGAATCATACCACGCGATTTCGATTTTATTGCCTTCCACACCGCCGAGCTCATCATTAATATATTTCATAGCATCAAGCTGACCATGCATGATGGGGGCACCCTTGTCAGCCGCAATCCCGGTTAGCGGGATACAGAAACCTATCTTCAATGGTTTATTTTGGGTTGGAGTTTGACTGGTACATGCCAGTACATTGGTAAAGATGAAGGTAAGTACCAATAATAACGTAATTACCACAGATAACTGAGACTTCTTCATTTAAACCTCCTCACTTATTAGTAAAAGAACTTTTATTATATCAGATTACTTCAGTGCATGATTAATCAGTAAGAAAACGGCCATAGCCTGTAAGATCCTTTAAATAACGACCATAGATGTGCCAGTCCCCTCGGTTCAAATATAAGTATCAAAATAAAAGCCATCCCGAATACCATCAAATTAAGACCCGAGGAAAAGCCCGTGGGAAGGAAGGCCACAGTTTGCTCCAACCATGGTGCGACCCAATAAGTGAGTCCCTTCTGTAAGGATTCTATGAGCACTGTGCCCAGGATAGGTCCTAACGAGCTGCCAAGTCCTCCGACAATAAGCATACCGATGTATAAGATTGATTGCTGAAACGTGAAATCTTCGTAAGAAATATGTCCTTTGTATTGGGCATATAGCGAGCCGGCAAGCCCGGCAAAAAAACAGCCTAGGAAGAAACCCAGCAGCTTGTAATTAAAAACATTGATGCCCATCACTTCTGCAGCCAGATCATTATCCCTGATGGCAATAAAAGCGCGACCAATACGGCTTCTGGCCAAATTGGTGGTAAATAAAACACTCAAAGATGCAATTGAAAATATTAAGTAATACTGCTTAGCCTCACTGTCAAATACGAAGTTTCCTATTGACGCCTGCAAAACGTCAAGACCATTTGCGCCGTGTGTAACGTCTGTCCAGTTTTTTAGAATCCAGACAATAATAAATTGCGCCGCGATTGTTGAAATAGCCAGGTAAAAGCCCTTCACTCTCAATGAAGGGATGCCAAATATCAATCCGATCAACCCTGCGGATAGTCCAGAGCAAAAAAACGATGCTAAATAGGGCAAGTGCAGGCTGTTTGTAAGAATAGCCGTTGTAAAAGCCCCCACAGCCATGAAGCCGGCGTGTCCTAATGACAACTGGCCACAATATCCCATTAAGATATTAAGACCGATTATTGCGACCAGAAGAATACCAATGGAATTAACGATATCAAACCATGATGACGGCAAATATAACGGTAAAGTAAAAAGCAGCAGTAAAAATAATATGAATAGCACCCATTGAGTTTTTGTCCGTATAATAGCTATATCGGTGTTGTACGAAAAATTACGTGTACCACAGGGTAGACTCATACCTTAAATCCTCTCAATCCTCTCTTCACCGAAAAGGCCAAAGGGTTTGAACATAATGACAATAATGATTATTACAAATGGGATTAATTCTTTAACGCTTGATCCGAATTGCCAACCTCCAAATGTCTCACAAAGTCCAATAATTGGACCGGCAACGATGCAACCCAGGAATGACTCCATGCCTCCAAGAATAACTACCGAAAATGACTTAAATCCGGTTTCAACCAGCCCGTAATTAATGGCTGCTATACTTGATATTAATATACCGCCGATAGCGGCTACGATACAGGCAAAGATCCATGACATAGAAAAAATCGTGGTTACCGGGACGGCGCATGCCTGGACAGCCAGTTGGTCATCAGCCGTTGCACGCATGGCAATACCCATCTTATGGTATTTAAAAAAGATAGAAAGCAATATAAACAGGACCAACGAAATGACGGCACCCCAGAGTAATTCCTGTTGAATCGTTGCAGGGCCGATTTTAATTGATTCTTGAGGGAATGCCTTGGGTAAATATCCCTGCCCTTGAGGCCATATAAACGCGGTCAGGCCTTCAAGAAAATAGGCAAGTCCCAATGTTACTGCGATGAGCGACAATATCGGCTGTCCGATCAGCGGACGCAAGGCAAGCCGTTCAATAAGCCAGCCAAGCAGCACTGCAAACGCAATAGTCATGATCATCCCGAACCAGAACGGAAACTTGAGTTGAATGAGCATGCCATAGGTGAACCAGGACGATATCAGGACCAGTTGTCCCAGGGCCAGGTTAGCTACCCTGCTGGATTTCCAAATGAGAGCAAAACCAAGCGCAATCAGGGCATAAACCATGCCGATGGCAATACCGGTGATGCTATTTTGAATTAATGTATCCATTTTCCTTCACTCTAAATATCCCAGATCCTGATTATTGTTGATACAGTGCCGGTTCTCCCGTCACGGTAAGTAACAGAGGCATCAATGTTCAAAATGTCCTTACCGCCATATATTGCATCTATGACAGGTTTATATCTCATTTCCATGAACTCGCGCCGTAGCTTGCGGGTCCTTGTCAACTCCGCTTCGTCGGGATCAAATTCTTTATGCAGCAGTATATATCG
>CAYLRS010000252.1:0-3224 GCA_964385895.1 uncultured Dehalococcoidales bacterium | reverse complement strand
GGGATGTTGAGGTCGCCGCTAAATAAGCGGTCGCCGATGACCAGCATGGCCTTGACGGCATGCCCGCATTCGCCCACCAGCACCCGCTTGACTCTGAGGTCTCTGGCGGCCTGCATGTGCCTGACCGCGATGCGGGAAAATTGAACATCGTCATACCACACTCCGTAGTTGACGGCGTCGTAGCCCATCATCTCGCTGGAGAGTGTCCAGTCAAGGCCGGCTGCTTCAAAAATGATGGCAAAGGCCGCCACGTTCTCCGGCCAGGAGATGAACTCACCCGTGTTGTGCATCAGCAGTATATCGGCGCCCTCTTTATCCACCGGCAGCTTGATGGATTTGCCGGTCCTTTCCTCTATCTCTCCTTCGATAAACGAGATGAAGCTGTGAAGCGCCTTGGGCGTGGTGCCCGTGCTGGAGCCCGTTTTAAGCTGCTGCACCGTGCCCAACTGGTGGATCTCCTTCGGCGCGATACCAAGTTCCTGGCTAAAGAGCTTCCGTATCTCGTGTGTGATCAGCCCATTATCAATACCTATCGGGCATGTTTGAGCGCATCTCCTGCATAGCGTGCACCTGTAAGCCAGCTCTGCCAGCCTGGCAATTGTAGTGTAGTTAAGCTCGATGTCGCTTCCTGTGAACCTGGAGAGTAACTTCCCTTCCTTCTTCAGATACTTGCGGATGATTTTCCGCAGAACTTCGGGTCGGTAGGTCGGACGGTAGATTTCCATCTTGCCGCTTTCGGTGTAGATAGGGCAGGCGTCGCTGCATGTCTGGCACTTGGCGCAGTTCTCCAGCGAAAGCATGAGAGGCTGGAGGAAGGTCCAGTTGTTCTCCTTCGAGAGCAGCTTCTCCAGGCCGGAGAGGAACTTGCTGACGAACTTCTCCTCTTCCTCCCGGGTTTCAGGCCGTTTCAGCCCGATAGCGGATACGCCGTCCAGGTTGGACTCGTATTTCTGCTTCTGCTCGGCCGTAAGCTGCTTTATGCCGGGCTCGGACCCGGGCTGGTCGTAGGGATAGGGCAGGGGCACCAGGTCTTCCGGCGTGATCTCAGCCAGCGGACCTTCCCGTCTACCGATGTCTTTTATGGATATCTTTTTCTTCATTTTGGTGCTTCTCTATGATCTGGGGAACCCGTGCCGGCCGTCTGCTCCGACCACGACTTGCCCTGCTGGATATGGGGCGCCGACCAGCTTTCGGGCTGGGCCAGCAGCTCCCTGACCTTGCCCTCCAGCTTGCCGCCCTTCGTATTGGGTTCATCATCCCAGCGAACCTTGTGGTAGGTGAAGTACTTGGCCACGTAGTGCATCATGCGCGTGAAAGGCATGTAGGCCAGGAAGAGCGCGGATAACAGGATAAAGGTTGTCAGCAGCGGTCCCGTTTCAAACGGTTTAAAGGTGATTAATCCCTGCACAAGTCCCAGGGCGGCAAACGAGCCGTCCTCCAGCAGGCATGAGAGCAGGCCGAATAGGAAAAGAAGCAATAGCCAGGCCAGGTTGAAATAGTCAATGGGGTCGGTGTAGACTCGCAGGTCTTCATCCAGCATCCGTTTCACCAGCAGCCCCGCGGTGCCGATCAGTCCCAGCGCAAAGGCAGCCAGTCCCGTAACCAGAGTTACATAATATAGGGCTTTCAGCCACGGGTTAAGAGCCAGGGCGTGGACGGCCAGGCCATTCAAATCCAGCACGGCTTCCACTACCAGTAAAACGATCCAGGCAATGAGCAGGAAGAGCCCGATATGGAAAGGATAAACGAAATACCAGTAACCGCGATTGCTCTTGTAATACTCCCTGAAGAGCAGTATCTCCCGTAAAAAAACCTGGAATTCCCCGAACGGGTTAATTCTTCGGGGACGGTGCCACCAGTCAACCTCTTCCAGGTAGGAGCCGCCATATGGTTTGTCCTTCTCATGGGCCACAGGATAAAGCTCCCACCTCAGGTGGACGGGCATGGTGGCGTATCTCACTGCTTTCCACGTCAAAGCAGTGGTAAATATAAGAAAGCAGGCATAAGTTATGAACTGCAACCACATAAGCATCACCACGCCGGTGCGTATAAAGCGTTATACGCACCCGGTTGGCTTGGGCAAACCGGCCACCTTGCAGGCGCCCTTGGCGGGACCGCCGGGGAACAGCTTGTAAATGGTCTTCAGGTCGAACCCCGTCTGCCTGGTTAACATCCTGATGGGCGGCGCGATCCCGAACTCAAGGTAGTAGTTGCGCAGGTAATCGACCAGCTTCCAGTGATCGTCGCTCATGGGGGACGCTTCCTCCGTCCTGGCGATATCTTCGGCTACGGACTTATCCCATTTCTCGGGTTCCTGGATGAAACCGTCCTCGTCGATCTCGATTTCATGTCCACCAAGTGTTACTTTCGGCATATTTTGTGCTCCTGTTATTGTTTTATACAGCAATTTTCCTGGTTTCTATCTGCCTCGCTGCAGCCAGCTTGACGAAATTGTCGGCCCAGAAAGGTACACTCCAGGCATGGAGATGGGTATATGAGGCGAGGGCGTTTTTATAAACGATGCCGTCAACTTTCCCGTCAATCCCCTGCCCGCGCTTGACTTTGTAGGCAAAATTCAATCCCTCCGTTCCTGTCAGCTTCGAATAATGGAACTCGTGCCCGCGAAGGGCTGTGCCTTTAGGAAAGAACGGGTTCTCACCTACGACTTCAACCATAGTATATCCGTGACCCCGGGGCCTCTGCCCGATTTCCACATCGCTGGCTATCACGCCGCACATTTCATACTTCCTGCCATCACGGATGATGCAGCGGCAGAGGTACATCAGGCCGGCGCATTCAGCGTAGATGGGCAGTCCCTTATCTGCAGCTTCAGCGATATCGCGTCTCAAGCCGGTATTGGCTTCCAGCTCATCAGGGTAAAGCTCCGGGAAGCCGCCGCCGATGTAAAGGCCGTCAATATCCCCGGGCAGCCTGCCCGTAAATGAGTCTATGTAGATTAGCTCGGCCCCGGCTTCCCGCAGGGCCTCAAGGTTCTCAGGATAGTAGAAGCTGAAGGCTTTATCGTAGAGGAGGGCGATTTTTACAGTGGGCTGGGATTGCCACGTCGCTGCGCTACTCGCAATGACAGCGTTGTAGGGGCGGGTTTTTAAACCCGCCCGGTTGACGGGCGCAGCTGAAGCTACGCCCCTACATTTGTCTGGAGATGATCGGGCGATCTCGAGCAGCCGGTCAAGGTCAATGTGGCCCTCGACGACCTCGCAGGC
>CAYLRS010000251.1:0-3235 GCA_964385895.1 uncultured Dehalococcoidales bacterium | reverse complement strand
GTATTCCCGTTGGAGGGCTGATACATTTCCATGATTTCAGAGGTAAAAGAGTCCTTATCAATATCATTCAGACTTTCTACAGTATTCCTACAGTGGTGATAGGTCTTTTCGTGTTTCTGTTTATATCCCGTGCCGGGCCACTTGGAGGGTTGCAGCTACTATTTACACCTGCAGCAGTCATCATTGGACAGATGTTGCTTATTCTGCCAGTCCTGACCGGGATGACTATTTCAGCCCTCAATGGAGTGGATAAGGCTATAAAAGACACCGCGCTTTCACTGGGCGCCAGCGGGTCCCAGGCTATTTGGACTATTATTGGCGAGGCACGGTTCGCAGTCGTGGGGGCACTCATCCTTGGCTTCGGACGCGCCATATCGGAAGTTGGTGCTGCGATGATGCTGGGTGGCAACATCAAGGGATATACCAGGGTGCTGACAACTGCGATATCCCTCGAAACGCAAAGGGGAGAACTGGTGCTGGCACTCGCCCTGGGTATTATCCTCATAGCTATCGCACTGGTGATAAACGTAATCGTCAATATTTTTCTACAGAGGTATTGATGGCAATGCTACAGGCAGTAAAGGTAGAGCAGCGCCGCGACTCGAAGGTTTTGCTCAAAGGGGTAAATCTCGATATAGAAAAAGGCGAGATATTCGTTATCATCGGTCCCACGGGAGCTGGAAAGACCACGCTACTGAGGATTCTCAACCTGCTGGATCGTCCTTACTCGGGGGATATTTATTTCAACGGCTTTAATGCCACGAGATCGCCGGGGCAGATACTTCAAATACGCCGCAGGATGGCGATGGTATTTCAGAAACCCGCGGTCTTCAACAGCAGCGTTTTTGAGAACATTGCCTATCCTCTCAGGGTCAGGTTCAATGACAGGAAAACCGTTGCCTCGCGCGTGGAGTACATGCTGGGTATCACCGGCCTGAGCGGGTATGGCAAGAGGAAAGCTAAGACGCTGTCGGGTGGAGAGGCGCAGAGGGTTGCCCTGGCACGCGCCATGATCTCTGACCCTGAGGTTCTTTTACTTGATGAACCGACGGCCAACCTTGATCCATCGAGTGTAAAGATAATTGAAGACCTGATAATAAAGTTCAATAAAGGCAACGGCGTCACCACCATCATGGCAACTCATGATATGAGCCAGGGGCAACGACTGGCGCACAGGGTAGGCGTGCTTATGCAGACAGAGTTGATTCAGGTTGGGAAGCCTTCGGAAATCTTTCATTCTCCGGATAGTATTAGAGTCGCCGGCTTTGTTGGAATTAGAAATATAATGAATGGCAAGATTATTGCGGCCGAATCCGGCATCGCTACGATAGATGCCGGGGGATCACATATCGCAGGTGTTTCAGATCTGCCCGTCGGTTCAAGCGTGAATATTTATATCAGGCCTGAAGACGTAACGCTCACCTTGCAAGAAACTGCAAGCAGTGCCAGAAATACACTGAATTGCACTATCAAATCCCTCTCCTTCTCGGGATCATTATGCCATATTAGCCTGGATTGTGGGTTTCCCCTGGAGGCATTGGTGACCAGGAAATCGGCCGAAGAGATGCAGTTGGGAGAGGGGAAGAATATTTATGCTTCTTTCAATGCAACTGCCGTTAAGATCATGCGGGAACCCAACGGGCGATAACGCTTTATTTCGATATATAAGTGCCGCTCTTGCCGCCCGTTTTTTTAGTCAGGCGTATATCGGTTATACCCATACTTTTATCCAGCATCTTGCACATGTCATAAACTGTAAGAGCGGCAACTGAGACCGCCGTGAGAGCCTCCATCTCGAACCCGGTTTTGCCTGTGCCTTTAACCGTTGCGGTAATCTCGATAAAATCGCCTTTTCCTGGGATGTTGAAATCGACTGCTACACTGGTGAGGAGGAGAGGGTGGCACAGGGGAATCAAATCAGGTGTTCTCTTGGCGGCCATGATTCCCGCCATCTGAGCTACGGTTAAGACGTCTCCCTTGGGAATTTGCTCTTTCCTTATGAGTATGAGCGTCTCCTTCTTCATATTGATACGGGCTTTAGCTATCGCAAGCCGCTCAGTCTCCTTCTTGGCCATCACGTCGATCATGCGGGTTTTCTGCGTACCCATTTATTATCCCCCGATGCTGGACATTTTTTTATCTACCGGTTTGCCGGTGATAAGCTGATGTTGTTTGGGTTTGGCAGCGATTGCGTCCGTTATCAGCTTTTTAATCTCTTCGATTGTTGCGCCGCGGCGGATCGGGTTCTTGATATCCATACCGTTCTGGGAAAACAGGCAGGGGAAAAGCATCCCGGTTGCGGAGAGGCGAAGCCTGTTGCATTCTTCGCAGAATGGTTCGGAGACCGGGCTGATAAAACCGACAGTGCCTTTAGCACCCGGCAGGTGGAAATAACGGGCTGCTCCATTACCCACCAGCCCGTAATATGGTTCAAGCGTGCCGAGCGATTCTATCTTTTTCCGCAGCACGCTTGACGGCACAAAATCGGCAGCCCTGTTTAGCGGCATGAGCTCAATGAACCTGACGTGCCAGCCCGCTTCCAGGGTCATGCGCGCGAAATCGATTATCTCATCGTCGTTAAATCCCTGCATGGGCACCATGTTAATCTTCACCGGGTTCAGCCCTGCCTCCGTTGCCGCCTTGATCCCTTTCAGAGTATCAGCCAGGTCTCCCGTCCGTGTTATTTGCCTGAAACGTCCTGCTTTCAGTGTGTCCAGGCTGACGTTAATACGGTCCAATCCTGCTTCCCTGAGTTCCCCGGCATATTTCTCCAGCAGGATACCATTGGTCGTCATTGAGATGTCCCTGACGCCATTCACACTGGAAATCATACGTACGAGGTCAGCGATACCAGCACGTACAAGAGGTTCACCGCCCGTGATCCTGATCTTGTTTATCCCGAGTTCGACTGAAGCCCGTACCATCAGCAGGATTTCTTCAAAGCTGAGAATTTCCTCATGGGAAACCAGGGGCACGCCGTCCTCAGGCATGCAGTAAATGCATCTAAGGTTGCAACGGTCGGTGACCGAGATCCTGAGGTAACTTATGCCGCGTTGAAAACCATCGCAAATACCTGGCATATTAATCGAACCTCTTAAATATGGTCGCCCACTTTTCCCTGCAAGGTCTCTATCGCGTGAGGGATCACCGGCAGTATCAGGTCGAGGTACTCCTGCACTGCCCGGGGGTTACCGGGCAGATTGACTATAAGGCATTTTCCACGCGCGCCGGCCAC
>CAYLRS010000250.1:0-3246 GCA_964385895.1 uncultured Dehalococcoidales bacterium | reverse complement strand
TCAAGACCGCTCTGTCCCTCTTCGAAAAGGTCATGGCGGAGCAGATGGCCTACCAGAATGAGATGGACGAGGCCAGGTCGGAATTCATGTATGGCGAGGGCTGCACGGAATGCGTTAATACCGGCTACCTCGGCCGCACCGCCATATTCGAGATCCTGTCGGTCACCGACAACATCCGCAGGATGATAGTGAGTGGGGCCAGCAACAGCGATATCCGGGAAGCCGCCATGTTCGAAGGGCTGGTGCCCATTTCCAGGTACGGCATGCTCAAGGTCAAGGCCGGTATCACCACGCCTTTCGAGGTGCTGCGCAACGCATATACCATAGGCTAAACCGTCAGCAAGAACGGACAGGTCTAAGTACCAGTCCCTGCTGATATCAGATTACAGGCAGGACGATAGTACTATTATTGATGTTACTAAGAGTCTATTTACAAAGCCTTCAGATTATGCATAATGTGTAATGGGAAAGACTGTCTATTGGAATAGATATGGAATTCGAATATGTAGGCTACACCGCTTAGAGGCGTGTAACCAGGGGCAAGATCACCGCCGACGGTGAAAAGGATGCCGGCGAGAAGCTGTCGCGCAACGGCTACCAGGTGCTCAGCTTGAAAGCAACCGGCCTTGCCATCACCGGCATGACCGCTCTTTTCGAGCGGGGCGCCAGGCAGGAAGAGATCATACTTTTCTCAAGGCAGCTTGCCCTGCTTTTAGAGTCGGGTGTGGGCATCGTGCAGAGCCTCGAGCTGCTCAAAGCGCAGACCACCAACAAGGCCCTGGCTAAAATGCTGGATACCATAGTGGCAGACCTGCGCGCAGGCAACCCCTTCTCGGCGTCGCTGGAAAAGCATCCCAAGGCCTTTAATAAAATGTACTGCAAGATAGTCGCGGTGGGTGAGCAGACCGGTCAACTGGAGGGCGTTTTGCGCAACCTGGCCAGCTATATCGAGCAGTCCAGCTCTGCCGCCCGCAAGATCAAGCAGGCCATGACCTACCCCATCATAGTGCTGGTGCTGGCTGTGGCGGTTGGCTTCTTAGCGATTACCTTTGTGCTGCCGCCTATCATGAGCATGTTTAATACGCTGGGCGGCAAGCTGCCGCTGATAACGCAGATCTTGATTGCCGTAGTGACCTTCATGGGCAGCTACGGGGTCTATGTCATGTTAGCTGTTGTGATTGCCTGTTTACTTATCTACAGGTATAGCAAGACCACCGGTGGAACTTTGATGAAGGACAGGCTATCATTGAAAATACCCGTCATAGGCAGGCTTAACCATCTCAATGCCTTTTCGCGCATCTGCCGCAGCATCACCATCCTCTTCCGTTCCGGGTTGCCGCTGCCCGATATACTCACGCTGACGGCTGAATCAAGCGGCAACAAGGTGATTTCCAACGCCTTGATGCAGGTGGAGCAGGATATCATCAGGGGTGAAGCCCTTGCCATGGCCATGCGCAGGCAGCCTATTTTCCTGCCGTTGATGGTGGAGATGACGCGGGTGGGTGAGGAGACGGGAAACCTTGACAACACGCTGAACATCGTGGCCGACAGCTTCGAGATCGAGGCGGCCGATAAACTTACGACGGTGCTGGGCATGATCGAGCCGGCCATGACCATCATCATCGGGCTGGCCGTGGGCTTCCTGGCCCTTTCCATTTTCGTCCCGATCTACTCCAGCCTCAGCCTGGTCGGAGGTTGATGATGATGGCCCTGCGGATGCACAGGTCTGAAAGAGGCGTATCTCTGATTGAGGTGCTGGTTGCCCTTGCCATAATGAGTTTTGTAGCAGTTGCTATCATTGCAGGGATTTTTATGTCTGTAAAAAGCAATGAAGTATCCAGGAAATTTATATCAGCCGACAGCCTGGCACGAGCCGAACTCGATTATGTTAAAGCCACTGAAAACAACACGGCGTGGTATGCGATTTCGTGGGATCCGACTAAAGTGCCATGGTCTTATACATTAACCAGCACACCTGCTAGTAGCCCTCCTACTCCATGGCTGGATACAAACCATAAAAGCCTGCCAGCCGGGTATGATGGTTACTCTGTTACCTGTAGCGCCATTTCTCTACCAGCCACCACAGATACCACATATAATGCCGAGATACAGAGAATAACAGTAACGGTTTATTTAAATGGTGAGCCGGTTTTTCAAATTGGAACAAACCGAACGAAATAGTTATATATTTACATACTATCATGCACCATAAAATTGAGATAATAAAGCAACGTGGGTTTACCCTGATAGAGCTCCTCGTTGTTATTGCGATTCTCGGCTCCCTGGGTGCGATAATGGCTATGACATTCAGCCTAATGACTAAAGTCAGCATGGAGAGTGCTGCTCATAATATTATGCTGGCGCAGGTACATCTGGCAGGGAACTGGATTACCAAGGACGTGGAGAGCGCTAAAACTGTGACAGTCGGCCCATCACCTGCCTTGTGTACGTTGACATGTTACAGGTGGAACGGCATTGACGATATAACAAATACTACAAGCATAGTTTATAAGATCACCACCGACACTAACGGCATCGAGGTGCTGACGCGGAAGGTCGATACCAATCCGGAACAGCAGATTGCCCAATACATATCCTCCGGCACCACCTTTACACTACTTTCGAACAATATGTATGAGGTGAACGTCAAAGCTGCCTACAATAACTTCCCCTTAAATAGAATCTACAAGGCGGAGCAGAGGTATCCGCAGTGAGGCATCTAATTATGAATGATAAATTGTTGCCGCAGAAATTTAATAATGAGTCTGGAATGGCACTGGCGATGGCGCTTATTCTAATGGTGGTGGCTATGTTTATCATCGTGCCCCTGCTCTTTTTCACGCAGACTACGCTCATTGTGAACAGTAAGGTGACGGAGTCAGTTAAAGCACAATATGCGGCTGAAGCTGGGGCAGAGGAAGCACTCTGGAGAATGGGACATCCTGCCATTTCGCCTGTTCCGTGGCCTCCGCCAGGGGGATTACCATATAAGTTGCCTGACAAGATAAACGGCTACTGGGTATCATACAATTTGGAAAAACCAGCCGGTAAATCATATTCCATATTAACCTCCACAGCTTATGCCAATCAGATATCGGAACCAGCGAGTGTCGTCAGGGCTAAATTAGAAAGCGGCCTTACTCTATTCAGTTACGCTGTGGCCAGCCGCGGCATTGCTGGTCACGTACATGACATATGGGCGAAAAAATCACACATTTACTCAGAGCCGGATCATAATTTGGCAGA